>CAZQIT010000116.1:0-7605 GCA_964592995.1 uncultured Nitrospirota bacterium
CAGAAAGAGGACTCTTTCCGCCGCCGGGGGTATCAATCAAAACCGTTTTAATTGACTCCAGATTAGACCGGAACGGCTCATCGAACCAGACCACCAGATAAAAAGTTTTCTGCCCCTCCAATACCCGCGAGACCGCTCTACCATTGAAGGTAACATGCACCGTTTCCGACACATCTTCGATATTCAGCCCATAGCGGGACGCCCGTTCCCGATTGATGTTAATCCGTATTTCTGGAACATCAATCTGTTGTTCCAATTGCAGATCGGTTATCCCTTTGATTCCCTCCAATATCTTCTGAACCGCGCTTCCTTACAAAAGATGTTAGGGGATCAAATTATCGTGGTGTTTCATAAATTGATTTTTGTGCCGATGGGGAGTAATGTTGTCGTATGACTCAAGAACAGATTGCAAAACAGGTTCTGGCTCTCCCGCTCAAAGAACGCGCCAAACTAGCAGGAGATCTTTGGCAAAGCATTGGCCAAGCTTCAGAGGTTTCTGCCATGGAAGAGGAGCGTACTGCGATTGAGGACGCCACACGCCGGGATTTTGAACTCGCATCGGGCACTGTTCATGGCCGTTCTCACCAAGAAGTTATGAAGTCGGCCCGTCGCGCACTTGAATGAACCTCATTTACCATCCGGATGCCGAGGCGGAACTCATCAAAGCCGCTCACTTTTACGAGCACAGGGTGCTTGGCCTTGGCGCAGAGTTTCTGGAAGAGTTTGATTCGGCGATCGTCGTGATTCTCGGAGCACCAACCCGTTGGCGAATCGTGGAACATGACATTCGGCGCTTTCCCATGAGGCGTTTCCCGTATGGGGTTTATTACAGGATTCAAGGCGATGCCATCCGAATTCTGGCCATTAAGCATCACAGTCGCCACCCCGATTATTGGAAATACCGCATGGCAGAGTAACGTATAACAACGGCTTGTATCGGACGTGGGAAAACTGCGCCGCTGTTGCCGCCCTGTTAAGGTAAGGGGCTAATGAATCGCTGTGTAAAGAGATCAAGCAGTTTCTGGATGACGCATAATGAAATTTGGACACGTTAACTTCCAATCGGGTCATGTTAATATCTGGAGCAACTCTACGTCCTTCCTCACCATTTGATTTACGACTTCGCAAATCTCTTTACCCTTCTTCTGCGCAATCTTCTCAAGCTGGCTTTGTAGCCTCGTGTCGAGGTAAATGGGCAGACGCAGTTCCGCTCCCTCTCTGTAAAACTTCCCTCTCACGGCTTTGGAAAAGTCATATTTACGTTTCATTGTTTACTTCCTTCCATGCCGTCGCGGCACGTTCAAAGGGAATGCCATGCTTTTTAGCATTCTGATGGGCTTTTACAGGGTCCCACTCAAATTGATATTGATACGGCTGTTCCACATCCACATTATGTCACACAACCGGTTGCAAGTCAGTCGGTCTTTATAAGAGCCAACGTTTTCAGAGACCCACAAACCGATCGCACACCCCGCCCCAACCCACTGCTTTCCACATCCAATTCCTGTAGCTCGAAAAGTGCCTCCAACCCATGTCAACAAAATAGACCTAACACAAAATAGACCTAATCAAAAGTGCCAAAGTAAAGACCTGACCCCAATGTTTTTGATATTGCGCACGACTAGCGATTTCCTCTAAACTGAACGTATGCAGGAAATTGCCATCTCGAAACATGGCATCTCCATTCGTTTAACAGACGAAAGGTGGACGCATATTACTGAAGAACATTGTGCAAAAAACCCAGCCATGCAACAGACAGCAAGCTTACAGATGACGATGTAATCATCCGATACGAGGGAGATCAAATGGTCGGTCTTACTATTTTGCACATCAGCAAACGGAAGACGAAGATCCCACAAAGCACCGAAGCCGACCGCATGAAGCGATAATGGGTGACTCCGCTATCCGGCACGCACCCCTCGCGCGTCCATGTTCAGCGCCTTGTTGAGCCAAAAGTTACTTTCCAAGACTTGATCCCGGATTTTGCTTTTCTGTTTCAAAATAGACCTGACCAAAAGTGCCAAAGTAAAGACCTGACCCCAATGTGTGGTAAAGACCTGACCCCAATGTGTGACCCCAATGTTTTGTGTGACCCCAATGTTTTGTGACCCCAATGTTTTTGAGAGATACTTTCGCGTAGCGTTTCCTTGAACGGTGAGGCTGGAGATAACAAGGACGAGTTCACCTCTAACAAAACAATCCATTAACCGAACTGGGACTTGACATGATTTACGGGTTCCGCAGGGCCTGGCGCTCGGCCTGGATGCCCCAGGCCAGATACAGCTTCGCCAGGCTTTGGTAGGGCACGTCCCGCTTATTGGCCAACACCTTTAATTCGTCCAGCATGCCCTCCGGTAAACGCAGGGAGATCGACCGCAGCGACGGTTTGAGGTTGGGGAAAATGGCGGTTCTTGCGCGGGCCACGGCAAAATAATCCAACGGCGAATGCGCGGCCCAAAACGCGCGTTCCTCCTCTTCCGACTTAAAATGGTTCTCCTGTTTTGAACGCTTCATAGAATTTCCTCTCTTTCTGATCCATATCGCGCGCAGAGATCACGCGGATTTTGTTTGCGCGCCGGGTGTAGACCACCACCAGCTTGCGGCCCGAATCCGATCTTCCAAAGGCGGCCATTCGATCTTCCGTAATGGAGTGTTTGGCATCGTCTAGGATGACCAGCGGTTGATTGAAAAACACCTGTTCACACTCCCACGGATTGACGCCATGCTTCTCGTTCTTACGCCAATTGCCCTCGTCCCAATCAAAACCTTCATACGATGGATCCTCTGTCGTCGGATTGCCTCTCGTCATGGGGAGAGCGTATATTGATTCAATATACATGTCAAATGGCCCGCCGTCTCCATAAAAAGTAGACCACCGGCAGGACGAGCAACTCCAGCAGGGTGGAGGAAATCATGCCGCCGACCATCGGGGCTGCGATCCGTTTCATCACGTCGGCGCCGGTTCCCGTGGACCAGAGGATTGGCAGCAGGCCCGCCACAATGGTGACCACCGTCATCATCTTGGGACGCAGGCGTAAGACCGCCCCTTCGTAAACGACGGCGGTGAGATCGGCCACCGACCGCAGCCGTCCCTCCCGCTTCCATCGGGCGTGGGCCTCCTCCAGATAGAGCAGCATGACCACGCCCGTCTCGGCATCCACCCCCGCCAAAGCGATAATCCCCACCCAGACCGCCACCGATAGGTGATAGTCCAGCGCCCAGAGAATCAGCGTGGCCCCAATCAGCGAGAAGGGAATCGCGAGCAGAATCATCAGTGTCATCGGGATTGACCGTGTGTTGAGATACAGCAGCAAAAACACAATCCCCAGCGTGAGGGGCACCACGATCTTGAGCGTCTCTTTGGCCCGCTCCAGATATTGATACTGCCCGGCCCACACCAGCGTGTAGCCCGTGGGGAGCCGCACCGACTCCGCCACCTGCCGCTTTGCCTCGGCGACGTAACCCCCCATGTCGCGGCCCACCATATCGACAAAGACAAATCCCGCAAGCTGCCCGCCTTCGTTCTTCACCATCGACGGCCCTTCGCGGTACGCGATTTTGGCCAGCCGAGAAAGCGGTATTTGCCCGCCCGCAGCCGTCTGCACCCGAATCTGGCCCAGCGCCTCCGGCGTGTCACGAAACGCGCGGGCGAAGCGCACCAAAATCGGATAGCGCTCCCGGCCCTCAATCGTCTGGCCCACCTCGCGGCCCCCGACGGCGATCTCAATGACCTCCTGCACGTCGCCCACGGTCAAGCCGAGCGCTGCCACGGCCTCGCGGTCAATCTGAATGTCGAGATAATAGCCGCCATCCACCGGCTCGAAAAAGGCCGAGCGGGTGCCGGGCACCTTTTGCATCACCCCTTCAACCTGCCGTCCAATCTGAGTGATCGTGTCCAGCGTCGGCCCCAGGATTTTGATCCCCAGCGGCGAGCGGACGCCAGTGGCCAGCATCTCGATGCGGGTCTGAATCGGCTGCCACCAGATATTCGTTGCACCAGGAATGCGCACCACCTGATCCATCTCGTCAATCAGGCGCTCCTGCGTCATGCCGGGCCGCCACTCGGTTTCGGGGCGCAGGGTAATGATGGTCTCGGCCATGTTCAGGGGCGCGGGATCGGTCGCCGTCTTGGCCTCGCCCATCTTGCCGAACACGGAGGCCACCTCTGGAAACTGCGCAATCAGCCGACCTTGCGTGGTGAGGAGGCGTCCCGCCTCGGTGACCGAAATCGACGGCAGCGTGGTGGGCATGTAGAGGATCGTCCCCTCGTTGAGCGGTGGCATGAACTCCGAGCCGAGGCGCAAAAAAATCGGCAGGGTGAGGGCCAGCAATCCCATTGTCACCCACAGGGTGATCTTTGGAAATCGCATGACGCCCCGAAGCATCGGGCCATAAAGGGCCATCAGAATCCGGTTGAGTGGATTGGCGGACTCTGGCCGAATTTTCCCCCGAATCAGCAACGTCATGAGGACTGGCACGAGGGTGATTGACAGCAGCGCCGCAAAGAGCATGGCGAGTGTCTTGGTCGCGGCCAGGGGCCGGAAGAGCTGCCCCTCCTGCCCCGTCAACGCAAAAACGGGTAGAAAGCCCGCAGTAATCACCAGCAGCGCGAAAAAGAGCGCAGGCCCCACCTCCGACGCCCCCGAAAGGATCGCCCGACGGCGTCCGGCGGCCCCGTCCGGCTCTCCTTCCGCCTGCCAGTGCTCGATCTTCTTGTGTGCGTTTTCCACCATAATAATGGCGGCGTCCACCATCGCGCCGACGGCAATGGCGATCCCGCCCAGCGACATCACATTGGCCGTGATCGAAAGTTTGGCCATGACGATCAGCGAGATCAAAATGGCCACCGGCAACGTCACGATCACCACCAGGGCCGAGGGAAAGTGCCACAGAAAAATGATGGACACCAGGGAGACAATCGCCGCGAGTTTCAGTAATTCCTCCCGCAGCGTGCCGACGGCCTCCCGGATGAGCGTAGAGCGGTCGTAGACCGGCACGATTTTTATCCCTTCCGGCAGCGACGGCGTGATTTCGGCGAGCCTCGCCTTCACCCGTTCGATGACCTGCAGGGCGTTCTCCCCGTGGCGCATGACGATGATGCCGCCGACCACCTCGCCGCGCCCGTTGTAGTCGGTGACGCCCCGCCGCATCTGCGGCCCGATGGCCACCGTCGCCACATCCGAAAGCCGAATGGGAGTGCTCGCAGCACCCGCAGTGCCCGCGGCACTCGCAGGGCCCGCGGCCCCCATGCCGAGGGAAATTCCGCGCAGGTCGTCCACAGATTTCACCGTGCCCCGGCTTCGGATCATATACTCCCGCCCCCCTTGCTCGATCACCCGTGCGCCAATCTCCCGATTGCTCGATTCGACCGCAGCGACCAGATGGGAGAGGGAAACGCCGGAGGCGAGCAGCCGGTCTGGATCGACGGTGATTTGGTATTCCTTGACGAAACCACCGATGGGGGCGACCTCGGCGACGCCGGGGACGGACTGAAGCCAGTAGCGCATCGACCAATCCTGAAGGCTGCGCAACTGCGCCAGATCGTAGCGGCCCGCCTCGTCCACCAGGACGTACTGAAAGACCCAGCCGACGCCGGTGGCGTCCGGCCCCAGCATCGGACGGACATTGCTGGGGAGTTTTTCGCCGACTCCCTGGAGATATTCCAAGACGCGGGAGCGCGCCCAGTACAGGTCAACCCCGTCATGGAAAATGACGGTGACAAACGACAGACCGGGCATGGACTGGCCACGGACGTTGGCGACGCCGGGCGCACCGATCAGGGCCGTGACGATGGGATAGGTCACCTGATCTTCGATCAACTCCGGCGCGCGCCCCGGCCACTCGGTGAAGACGATCACCTGCGTGTCAGACAGATCAGGCAGCGCATCCAACGGCAGATGGGGGATGGCGACGATCCCCGCCGCCGCAAGCCCAATGACCACCAGGCCGATCAGGAGCGGATTGCGCACAGACGCAGCAATGATTTTAGAGAGCATGCGTTATCTCCCTGGCCTTGACGCACAATAACGATTCGTCTATTCTTTACGTAAAGGGGTAAAGCGTAAAGGAGTCAAAAATGGTTTCGAGTACATTGTCGTCCAAACACCAAATCACCATCCCCAAAGAAATCCGTGATGCAGCGGGGCTTCATTCCGGGGACACCGTCGTCTACGAAATGCAAGAGCCTGGGGTCATCGCCATGAAGCGGCTTTCGCCCTATGACGCCGCTTTTCACGCGGCCCTTTCTTCTACGCTCGACGAGTGGGCCACCCCTGCGGATGATGCCGCCTTCGATGATTTGTGATCCCTTCGACTTGGTTGCCGTCTCGTTTCCTTTTGTAGATGCGCCCGGAACCAAACGCCGTCCCGCGTTGGTGCTCAGCCAAAGGTCGTTTAACGAGCAGGGCCACAGCATCCTGACGATGATTACCACCCGCGAGCATACCCCCTGGCCCGGCGACACAGAAATTGCGCACTTTCAGGAGGCGGGCCTGCACCTGGCTTGTCGGGTCCGCCTGAAGATGTTCACGCTCGACAACCGAATGATCGTCCGAAAAATCGGCCATCTATCCGCAACCGACACGGAACAGGTTGCCCGCGCCCTCCGCCTTTTCCTCATTCAATAGCGAGTCGGATCAGGAAAAGGTGAGGGGGTCCGTTCGGGTAAGTTCTTGAATTTCATCGAAGTCGGTGTCGGCGCTGAGGATCGACCGAATGCGATGGTTGAGCATGGTTGCGGCGTGAATGGCGTCCCGTGGCGTGATTTTTGGATATTTCCCCAGGAGGTCGCGTGCCCGAAGGACATCTTCTTTCCGAACATCCAGGAGGGTCGGGATCGTTTCAACAAAATCATTAAAAAGACGCACACCCTTCTCAATCTCTCCCATGTGCCAATACCGGCAGAGGATTTCCTGAAGCACCTCTACGTCCGTTGCAGCCCGCAACTTCCCCGTCAGAATGGCCTTGATGATGTTCAGGCAGGGGGCTTTGTAGCGATGCTCCCCTCCGGCAGCGTACATGATAATGCTGGTGTCAATAAAGGTCATTCCTTTTTCTTGCCCAATGCGCCCTGTGTGATTTCCGCCGCCATCTTCGGCCACTCATCCACCGGAAGATTCATCCCCGCCAGGCGCTCCAGAATCTCCGTGTAACGCTGGTTCTGTCCCTGAAGGTATTTCTCTTCGACCGCTTGGCGGATCAAAGCCCCCACCGAAGCACCCTTCCCTCTGGCCAGGCGTGAAAGCTGTGCATAGTTTTCCTCTGGAAAGAGTACCTGCACTCTCTTTGATAGCACTCCCATGGCTCCCCCTTTCTCATGCACATATAATAGTTATGAGCATACACATATTTAGATGATACTTCAATCTGACGTGATCGGAACCAGAGGGTGCATCCGACTGCGACCCTCTACGGAACCACGTTCAATCGGAACGTCTCCGACACTTTTTGCGCGTCTGGCGCGTCGATTCGGAGGGTCACATCCCAATCTCCTGGCATCCCGAATTTCACCTTTGCGCGATATGCCCCATCCGAAAAGGTGGTTGGGACGGGGACGGCCCGCATCCCTGGCATTGGCATCGTGTAGTCGAGTTCGACCGTGGCCGA
>CAZQIT010000117.1:0-5984 GCA_964592995.1 uncultured Nitrospirota bacterium
GGAGTACCGTGGGAGAGTAGGTGGCGGTGTTCAGTGGTGGGGTGCCCTTGTATCGTCGGAATGTTTCCACATATGATGGGGTGGAGAAGGGGTTGAGTGGTCTGGGGGGGATTCCGGGCGGGAGCAGTCGTTCGGGTTCTGAGGATAGCACGCAGGCCGGTTTTTGGGGTTTGCGCGGTGAGGGGGGTCTTTTGACCGGCCTCCCCGCAAAGTAAGGAGGATCGACGTGGCGGAAGCGGTTTCAAATATGAAGACGTTTCGGATGGGGAAAAATCAGGGTGATATTATCCTGAGCCTGGCGGTGGTCTCCATCCTAATGATGATGATTCTACCGCTGCCCAAGGGGGTCGTGGACCTTTTGCTGGCCACGAGCTTCAGTCTGTCTCTGGTGGTGTTGTTTGTGTCGCTTCAGACGCGGCGGCCGGTTGAGTTTTCGACATTCCCGTCGATTTTGCTCATGGTCACCCTCTTTCGTCTGGCGCTTAATATCGCTGCCACGCGGCTGATCCTCTTCCATGGCCATGAGGGGCCTGAGGCTGCGGGTCAGGTCGTGAAGTCCTTCGGCCAGGTTGTGGTGGGGGGCAACTACACGGTTGGCATCATTATTTTTGCCATTCTGGTGGTCATCAACTTTGTTGTGATTACAAAGGGGGCGGGTCGAATTGCCGAGGTAGCGGCGCGCTTCATGCTGGACGCCATGCCCGGAAAACAGATCAGCACAGATGCCGATCTTTCCGCAGGCTTGATCAGCGAAAGAGAGGCGCGAAAGCGGCGGGCCGCGATTTCACGAGAAGCTGATTTCTACGGTGCGATGGACGGCGCTAGTAAATTTGTTCGGGGGGATGCGATTGCAGCGGTTTTGATGATTCTCATCAACATCGTCGGCGGCTTGGTGATCGGGGTCTTTCAAAAAGGAATGGGTCTTCAGGCGGCGGCTCAAAATTACACCCTGTTGACGATCGGCGAAGGTCTGGCCGCGCAAATTCCGGCATTGATTGTCTCGACGGCTGCGGGCATCGTGGTGACGCGCGCCGCTTCCGAATCCAGCCTGGGCGTGGAAGTCGTGCGGCAGGTGATGGTCCATCCGAGCGCCATCTACGGCGCAGCGGCGATTGTCGCCGTACTGGGGCTGATGCCCGGACTTCCCCATTCCGCACTGCTGACGCTGGCCTTCTTGCTGGCCTTCTTGGGCATTTTTGCATCCCGACACATGGGTGGTGTGGTGGAAGAAAGTGTTGAGCCGGGTGTGGCCCGAAGCGGAGGAGGGGAGCAAGCTGCCGGAGGGGGAGACGAAGGGGGTGGGGAGGTATCGGGTGGGGGGTTGAGCGAAGGCGAGAAGAGTGTTGTTAAAGAAGTGGTCATTGTCCCCGCCGACCTGGTTCAACTGGATGTGGGCTATGGTCTGATTCCTCTGGTGGACGAAGCGCAGGGGGGAGACCTGGCCAGGCGAATTACGGCGATCCGAAAACAGTTGAGCTTGGAATTGGGCTTTCCCGTTCCGCCGGTTCACATTAAGGACAATCTGTCTCTCAAACCGAACGAGTACCTCATTCTGATTAAGGGAACCGAGGTTTCGCGGGGCGATCTGCTCCCGAAACACCTCCTGGCGATGAACGCGGCGGGGGGGGGAGATAAGGGTATTCCCGGAGTTCCGACGAAAGAGCCTTGCTTTGGAATTCCGGCACTCTGGATTGCGGAGGGGGATCGGGATCGGGCTGTGCTGGCGGGTCTGACCGTGATTGATCTGGGTTCCGTCATCACCACCCATCTAACCGAGATGATCCGCAAACATGCCTACGAATTGCTGGGCCGACAGGAGGCGCAAACGCTCCTGGACCAGTTTAAAAAACAAGGCCCCAAAGTGGTAGAGGAACTGGTACCGAATCTGCTGCCTTTGGGTGGTGTGGCGAAGGTACTCTCCAATCTTCTGAGGGAACGGGTTCCCATTAAGGATCTGCGCACGATTCTGGAGACCCTGGCCGATATGTCCTCGACGACCAAAGACACCGATCAGTTGACCGAGTATGTTCGGCAGGCGATGGCGCGCACGATTACTGGTTTGTATCAAGCGCCGGACCGCTCTTTGCAAGTGATGAACATTGATCCCCATCTGGACCAACAGATTGCGGGGGCTATTCAGCAGACGACGCAGGGGGCCTATCTGGCCCTTGATCCGACGCTGGCGCAAAAAATGTTGACGCAGATGAAGGTTGCGTCAGAGCGGTTGGCGGCCATGGGAAATCTTCCGGTGGTGCTTTGTTCTCCCACGATCCGGCCACATCTTCAGCGGCTAGTGGAGCGGTTCTTGCCGTCGGTTGCAGTGCTTTCTTCGAATGAGGTGGCCCCGCAGGTGAAACTGCACTCGCTCGAAATCATCAAGGTTGCCGAGGCGGAGGCAGCCGTTTAAGCCACACCCGCATCCCTGTGAAAATGTAAACGGCCTGGACGCAGATCAGCGCGTCTAGGCCGTTTACATTCAGCTCCGGGATGCGGGTGGGGCGGCAATGACGCGCTGGAAGGCCGTCCTTGCCGCCATTGCATTGACATCTCCGCAGATGAAGACATAGAATGAACTCTAGGTTGCACGCTCTAAAAAGACTGCATAATCCTTAAAAAAATAACGCATTTGGGTTGAGATCAGAATGAAGGCTGGGAGGAAATATGTTTGAGAAATTTACGGATCGAGGCCGGAAAATTATCATCCTTGCCCGTGAAGAAGCCGAGCGCCATCAGAACGATTATCTGGGAACCGAACATATGGTGCTGGCCCTCTTAAGAGAAGGAGACGGCGTTGCGGTTGCGGTCATTAAAAAAATGGGGCTTTCGGTTGAACAGATTCGCATGGAGGTCGAGCGGAATCTGCCCAGCGGCAGCAACACCCTGACGTTTGGGGAAATCCCCTTCACCCCGCGGGTGAAGAAAGTCATTGAGTATGCCATCGAAGAGGCAAAGCTGTTGGGGCATCACTACATTGGCAGCGAACATCTCCTGTTGGGTCTGCTCCGGGAGGAAGAAGGAATCGGCGGCAAGATTATTCGGAGTCTGGGTGGCAACTTGCTTACGGCGCGGCAGTTGACCGTCAATCTGCTTCGCAAAACAACGCCCCGCGAAAAAGAGAAGAAGAGCAGCACCCCCGCGCTGGATGAGTTCGGACGCGACCTGACGCACCTGGCGAGCGAGGGGACGCTGGACCCGGTGATCGGGCGCGCGCGTGAAATCGAACGTGTGCTTCAAATTTTAAGCCGTCGAACCAAGAATAATCCGGTGCTGATCGGTGAGTCGGGTGTTGGCAAGACGGCCATTGTAGAGGGCCTTGCACAAAAGATCGTTTCGATGGATGTGCCGGACAACCTGCTCAACCGGCGCGTGATTTCTCTGGATTTGGGGCTGCTGGTGGCGGGCACGAAATATCGGGGACAGTTCGAAGAGCGACTCAAAGTGGTCATGAAAGAGATTGTGGCATCGGGGAATGTCATCATTTTTATTGACGAGCTTCATACTCTGGTGGGCGCGGGCGCGGCGGAAGGCTCCATTGATGCATCGAACATGCTCAAGCCGGCGTTGTCGCGGGGAGAGATGCAGTGTATTGGTGCAACGACGCTGGAAGAGTACCGGAAATATATCGAAAAAGACGCCGCCCTCAAGCGGCGCTTCCAGGCGATTTTTGTTCCACCCCCCTCCAGTCAGGAAACGGTTCAGATCATTAAGGGGTTGAAAGACCGTTACGAAGAGCACCACGGCGTGACCATCAGCGATGATGCCGTCGAGGAAGCCGTGCGCCTTTCAGATCGCTATATGTCAGATCGATTCCTCCCTGATAAAGCGATTGATATCATTGATGAGGCGGGCGCGCGGGCAAGGATGATTTCTTATGCCAGGCCGGAAGACATCCGCGCGATGGAACAGGAACACCGGAAAATCATGCGCGAAAAAGAGCTGGCGATCCGCCTTCAGAACTTTGAGGAGGCGGTCCGGTTTCGGGAAGAAGAAGAGCGGCTTAAAAAGCTGCTGGATGAAACAAAGCGGGAATGGAAAAAACTTCAGGAGAAGAACCGCCCCAGCATCCAGAAGGAGGATGTGGCCTGCGTCGTCTCCAGCATTACCGGCGTTCCGCTCTTCAAGATGGCCGAAGAGGAAAGCCAAAAACTGTTGCAGATGGAAGAGGTGCTCCATCAGAAAATTGTAGGACAAGAGGAGGCGATTTGCGCAATCTCGCGGGCCATTCGACGGTCGCGCGCCGGTCTGCGCGGGGATCGCCGTCCGATCGGCTCTTTCGTCTTTCTGGGTCCCACCGGTGTCGGGAAAACCGCCCTGGCCCTGGCCCTGGCCGAGTTCTTGTTCGACAGCCGTGATGCACTCATTCGTATTGACATGTCCGAGTATATGGAAAAATTTTCCAGCTCCAGATTGGTCGGAGCGCCACCCGGATATGTCGGGTACGAAGAAGGGGGACAGCTTACGGAAAAGGTGCGCAGGCGGCCCTATTCCGTTGTCCTCTTCGACGAAATAGAGAAGGCGCATCCGGACACCTTTAACCTGCTCCTGCAAGTCCTGGATGAGGGCTGTCTGACCGATAGCCTAGGGCGCAAAGTAGACTTTAAAAACACCGTTCTCATCATGACCTCCAACCTCGGAACGCGGCTGGTGGGCAAAACGGGCAATCTGGGTTTTCAACGGCCCTCTGGCTACGATCTGGTGGAAAAGATGCGGGATGCCATTCAAGCCGAATTGAAGCGATTTTTTAGCCCGGAATTTCTAAACCGGTTGGATGACACCATCATTTTTCACCCACTCGAAGCGGTTCACATGGAAAAGATTACGGAGTTACAGCTCCAGGCGTTAAGCCAACACCTGTTGGAGACGGGCATTCAACTGGAAGTGACCGAAGAGGTCCGGAAATGGCTGGTTCAACAGGGGTATGACCCCATCAGCGGTGCCCGTCCGATACGCCGCTGCATCCAGAAACATCTTGAAGATGTTCTCTCGGAAGAGATTATCAGGGGACGTTTTAAAGAGAACAAGCGCATCCGCGCAGTGTTGAGAGACAACACCCCCGTGTTTGTCGAAGAAGAGGCCCTGGCCGTCGTTTAGGGCTCATCCATGAATAACATCCACACAAAGGGCAAACGAGTCGCCCTGTTTGCAAGGCGCGAGGAGCGCGCATACCCTTTGGTATGTAAGCGAGGAGCAACGCAGCAAACTTAGGATGAATCGGCAGCCCGACTGGGGATGTTATTCATGGATGAGCCCCTAGCCACGTCACCCCGTCAAATGATCATCCTGGGTATTGAGACCTCTTGCGACGAGACGGCGGCGGCGGTGTTGAAAGACGGAACCTGCTTGGCCGACATCATTGCCTCCCAGACCGATCTGCATAAAACCTATGGCGGTGTTGTGCCGGAGTTGGCCTGTCGTCGGCACATTGAGACCATCGCTCCGCTGGTCGAAGCAACCCTTCAAAAGTCGGGCTGTACCCTGGACGATATTCAGGCCGTCGCGGTCACGGCCGGTCCGGGACTGATTGGCGCCCTGCTCGTCGGCGTCTCATTCGCAAAATCACTCGCCTACTCATTGCGGATTCCCCTCATTCCCGTCCACCACTTGGAAGGGCATATCGCATCCGTTTTTATTGAGCATGAGAACATCGCCTTTCCCGCAGTGGCCCTGGTGGTTTCCGGAGGACATACCAGTCTCTACGGCCTTGCGCAGCGCGGGGCCTATCGTCTCATGGGAAGAACGGTGGATGACGCAGCGGGGGAGGTGCTGGACAAGGGGGCCAGATTGTTGGGCTACGCCTACCCCGGCGGGCCGATCATCGACCGATTGGCAAAAACGGGAGACCCCAACAAGATTCACTTTCCGCGCCCTCGGTGCGCGGCCCCCCACGATTTCAGTTTCAGCGGTCTCAAGAGCGCCTTGGTGCGTTTTTTGTCCGGCCCGCAGACGGAGCGGCAGGAGGACATCGCCGCCGGATACCAGGCCGC
>CAZQIT010000118.1:0-2736 GCA_964592995.1 uncultured Nitrospirota bacterium
ACGCTTTCCCAATCCTGTCCCGACGGGCACCATCGTCCACTTCATCACTCCCCTGCCAAACTTCATCCGATCCCTTCCCTGTCTTCCAACATACAATAATGATAATCATTATCAAACTCATATATCAGAATAAGGGATGGCCCTCCCTTTGTCAAGCCGACGCGTAAAGACGGAACCGTCGTTGTTGTCGATGTGCAGGTCGATTGACAGCGAGACATCGGATTGATACTGTTTTGAAGATCGCTGGGGGCCTCCGAATGAACATTCCACAGAACATCACGGCGTTGATCCATCGGGGCAACGCCGCCTTTGCACGGGAGGACCTCTCCGTCGCCCTGGCCTGTTATCAGCAGGCATTGGATCGCGTGCGAGGCGATCCGGACCACCTGGCCGATCTTTACGGTAATATCGGCAACGTCTACGGCGCCCTGGGACAGACCGATTTGGCGCACACTTTCTACGAGAAGGCCATCACCCTCCTGAAAGAACAAGAAGACTACGCCCGTCTGGGGGCTACGTTTGCTAATCTGGGCAATCTTTATGTCGATCAGCAAAATCCAGATCAAGCCATCCATTTTTACAAACAGGCGGCGCTTCTTCTGGAACGGGAGGAGAAAGAAGAGGCGTTGGCCACCCTCTACGGCAACCTCTCCCTGGCCCTGCTTCAGCGCTCCGAGAATGCTGTGGCCCTTTCATATGCCGAGAAGGGGGTGCATCTGGCGCAAAAATTTAACAACCCCCGGCTGCGGGCCGCCGCCGCGCATCGTCTGGCGAAGGCTGCCGGGGCCTGCGGCAGGCTGGCCGAGTCGCGCGGCCACAGCGAGGCCGCCTACACCCTCTACGCTCAACTCCATGACGAGATGGGCATGGCCGCAACCCTCTATCATCAGGCCGCACTCTACGAGCAGATGGACGATATCGAATCTGCGATCCGCTGCATGGAACAGGTGGTCTCCATCGACCAGAAATACGCCCTGCCCAAATTATCCGAAAATCGCCAGCGTCTGACCACACTCCGAAACACCCGCAGGTGAGCCCTAAGGGCTCACGCGTTACCGAAGCTGAGCAAACACAAGAGGAGGGAATGGGCCAACACGGACATCCTGTCCGTTTTATTTGTGCCCACGCTGGGCCACATGGGTGACGGGTGCGTGGAGGCGGGAGGCGATGAAGCGGGCGGAGCCGTCGGTGGCCGAAAGAAAAGGCCCGGGGAAAAGCCCAATCCAGAAGATCAGGATCGCCAGTGCCGTGCAGATGCCGATCTCGCGCCCGTTAAGGTCCGGCAGACTTTCGTTCTTTGGGTTAGATAACGGCCCCATCATCACCCGTTTGAAGAGCCACAACAGGTAGGCCGCCCCCAGCAGCACGCCCCCCATTGCTACGGCCGCGTAGCGCCAGTCGCTCTTTGCCGCGCCGGAGAGGATTAAAAATTCACCCACAAATCCGTTGGTACCCGGCAGCGCCATCGACGAAAGACTGATGATGAGATAAAACGTGGCCAAAATCGGCAGCCGCTTGGCGAGGCCGCCGTATTCGGAAATGGCGCGGGTGTGGCGGCGATTGTAGAGAAATCCCACCACCAGGAACAGGCCCGCAGTGGAGATACCGTGGTTCACCATTTGGATGATCCCTCCCTGAATACCGATGGGATTGAGGGCAAAGATGCCCAGAATGACAAATCCCAAATGGCTGATGGAGGAATAGGCCACCAGTTTTTTCATGTCGTCCTGCGCCAGCGCCACCAGCGCCCCATAGAGAATCCCGATGACGCCGAGGGCCGACATCAACGGAACGGCCAACACGGAGGCCTCCGGTAACAGCGGCAGAGAAAAGCGCAAAAACCCATACGTGCCCATCTTCAGCAACACGCCCGCCAGAATAACGCTGCCCGCCGTCGGCGCCTCCACATGGGCATCGGGCAGCCAGGTGTGAAACGGGAACATCGGCACCTTGAAGGCAAAACCGAAAAAGAGCAGTCCAAAGACCCACATCTGCGTCCGCACCGGAAGTGGCGTACGTAAAAGTTCGAGATAATCAAATGACGAATAGGCCCCCGGCACGGTCGTGGAAGACGCAAGTGTTGCGGTCAGGATCTGCGCGTCGCGATAATTCAGATAGAGGATGACAAACCCGATCAGCATGACGACGCTGCCCAGCAACGTGTAGAGGACAAACTTGAGCGCGGCGTAGTCGCGGTTCATCCCACCCCAGACTTTGATCAGGAAGTACATCGGGAGAAGCATGATCTCCCAGAAGAGAAAGAAGAGCAGCAGATCAAGCGCACAGAAGACGCCCAGGATCGTCGTCTCCAGCACGAGCAGCGTGACCATGTATTGCTTCAGATGGAGCGTGATCCCCTCCCACGAAAAAAGCACCATCAGCAAAGAGAGGAAGGTGGTGAGGCAAACCAGCCAAATGCTGACGCCATCGATGCCGATGTGGTAGGAAGCCCCCAACGGCGGAATCCAGGCCAGGCGCTCGACAAACTGCATATCGGGCGTACCGTGCCGAAAGAGCGTGGGAAGCAGCAGGGAGAGAATGAACGTGGCCAGCGTTGTAGACAGCGCCACGATGCGGACCCCCCGCTCCCCCTTTAGGAGGGCCAGCGCCAGCGCCCCCGCCGTAGGGAGGAAGATCAGCAGAGTCAGGATCGGAAACCCAATCTGCTGCTGCGCAAAAATTTCAGAGAGGGTGGTTAGCATTGTTCACGTTCCAGTTGAATCCTGCGAGCCACGC
>CAZQIT010000119.1:0-8536 GCA_964592995.1 uncultured Nitrospirota bacterium
TTTTTAAATTGCAGGAGCCGCACCACCGCTTTTCCCCCCTCCGTCAGGATGACCCGCCGATGACAGGGGAGATAGACCCCCTTCACTTCAACCGGATGATCGGTGAGACTGTCCACCTTCGTAATCTGATTGTCGGGTGAAAAGTAAAACACGACATATTGCGTGGTGAGAAATTTCCCGTCCGAGGTCTGCATCGCCTCTTCGATGTTGATGGTAAATTTCATCCGGCCCATGTCCCGATCAATCTGTTGAATGCGATCCTCTTTGACCCGGTAGCGGGAGTTGAGTCCATCTCCGTGGATGAGCAACTGCCGTCCGAAGGGGTGCTGATCGGCTTCGGCAAAAGTAATGGAAAAGCGCCCGTCTCCCTCCTCGAAGCTGCGGGAGACCCGATGCCCCGCCATCATCGCGATCTGCTCCTGTGCCCATTTTTGAACCCCCGACTTCTCGGTGGGTGCCTCAAGTCGGACCTCAACCTCCTTCGCGGAGCGGACAGAAACCTGACCCTTGAATATCTCTCCGTCGTCATTACAGATCAGATCGGCGGTGAAACCCGCAAAATCTGTGCCCCATTTGTAGGTCTTCTCATGCGCCCGGCGAAGCCACTGCGCGGCCTCCGGATCGTTTTGTATCTGGGTATCTGTTGTTGAGCAATGTGCGTGTTCCATAACCCGTTCCCCCTTGACGGCGTGCCGTCTCTTTTTGATTGTGCCAATTGCCCCGCTTGTGCCGATTGCGATGGATTGTCCGTAAAGCTGTCCCTATTATAGTCGTAAGTCTCGGAAGAAGACAACCCAAAAATAGTACCCAAAAATTGTGTCTGCTTCTGGCTGATCCGATCCGCTGTCTTGAATCCCAAACCCGGTTTGTCGTACCATATCTCAGGCTTTCGGCGTGGGGTTTCCGCTGCGGGGGCAAACGGGGAGACGAAGAATGAAATGGATGCCCGTTATACTCTGGACAGACGCAGTGGTTTATCTGCTGCTGTGCGTCCTTTTGGCCTATGGCGTCTTTGTGGCGCGCGGGGGGCCGACCCCCTGGAGCGCGGTATGGCGACGTCCATCTGCCATGGCGGCGCTGACGATTCTCCTTGGGTACCTGTCTGTCGGCCTGCTGGATTCGGTGCATTTTCGGGAGAGGCTGGAAGAGACGGTGGTCGGACAGGAGGCGCACTATACGCCGGAAGTCCACTCTCTTTTGGACGTGATCCTGCGACATCTGCGCGACGGGACAGAGCGGACCTATTCCGCGCCGCTGTCCGCATATGCCTACGCAAAAGAGACGGTGGAGTCGCCGGACGGGACGACGGCGCGTATCTATCCCCGTTTGCAGTATGGCGGCGCACACCTGATAAACCCCCATGACGAGCGGACCTTCGATCTCTGGCGCACGGCAATCCGCTTTGGAGGGATGGGATTGGCGACGGCCCTGCTCTTGGACGCAGCCCTCCTTTTTCTCCTGCGTCCACGCGAGTACGCCACCTGGGGAGAGATGCTGCGCGCCGTCTTGCGTGGCGACACCGACGTCGCATGGCGCACCCTCTTCATCACCTTCGGTATGCTGTGTGTCGCAGGCTTCATTGCCGCCGGTTTGAGCTTTCAATATCACCTGCTGGGAACGGATAAGGTGGGACAGGATGTGCTCTATCTGTCACTGAAGGGGATCCGCACGGGGCTTTTGATCGGTACGCTGACCACGCTGGTCGCGCTCCCCTTTGCGATCTGGCTGGGCATTTCCGCCGGGTTTTTCGGCGGGTGGGTGGATGACGCGATTCAGTATTTCTACACGACGCTCAGCTCCATTCCCGGCGTTCTGCTCGTTGCCGCATCGGTATTGATCCTCCAAGTCTATATGGATCAACATGCCGAGGCCTTTGCAAGCGTGACGGAGCGCGCCGACATCCGCCTGTTCTTTCTGTGCGTGATTCTGGGAGTGACCGGATGGATCGGCCTCTGTCGGTTGCTCCGGGGGGAAGCTCTGAAGTTGCGCGAGATGGATTATGTCCGCGCGGCCGAGGCGATTGGCGTGGGCCGCCTGAGAATCATCACCCGCCACATTCTGCCGAACGTGATGCACCTGGTCTTGATCTCCGCCGTGCTGGACTTCAGCGGCTTGGTGCTGGCGGAGGCGGTCTTGTCCTATGTGGGAATCGGGGTAGACCCCGCGCAGATCTCGTGGGGGAACATGATTAACGGCGCGCGCTTGGAGATGGCGCGTGAACCGGTGGTCTGGTGGTCTTTGTCCTCGGCCTTTGTCCTGATGTTCGGACTGGTGCTCGCAGCCAACATCCTCGCCGATGCGGTGCGAGACGCCTTCGACCCCCGACTTCGAGGCCCATCGTCCGACAGGATTGCAATGGATCGGAGCCCCAGATAAAATCCCTCAGTGGGTCATTCCCCCTTAATAAAGCTATCTTTGTCCCACATCTTTTGCTGGACACGGGAGATGTGCGATAGATTGAAGCATGGGAGAGGTCTTTATCCCCCCTCAAGGGGAGGGATTATGATATGAATTCTCCTCTGACGATCCATCGAAGACGTTTTCTGAAATATGCTGGACTGGGGCTTGCGCTGCTGGCACCGCAGGCAGAAGCAGGCACCTTCATCATGAAGAAGTTCTTGTCTCTTCCGTCCAAAGAGACGCCATTCATTACCCCCAATGACCTCTTCTATACCGTTCAGTACGCGGGCTATCCCCAGGTTGATGTCAAGGACTGGACCCTTGAGATCGGAGGTCGGGTTGCGCGGCCGCTGCGTCTGCGCTACGAGGATATTCTCAAACGCCCCGCCGTGACGAAGATGGTCACCCTCCAGTGCATCGACAACGAGGTGGCGGGTGAACTCATCAGTAACGCGGTCTGGAAGGGGGTCAGCCTGAAATCTCTCATCGAAGAGGCCCGTCCCCATCCGTCGGCGGTGGATGTGGCAATGCACGGCGCCGACCTCTATTCCGACAGCATTCCGTTGGATCGGGCATTGAATTATGACGTCTTCCTGGCCTACGAGATGAACGGGGTGCCCCTGCCCAAGAAGCATGGGTTTCCATTGCGAACGGTGGTGCCTGGGGTCTATGGCATTAAAAATGTAAAGTGGCTGACGAAAATCGACATCACCGACTATGATTACAAGGGATATTGGCAGCAAAAGGGGTGGACGGATGACGGGTTTATCAAGGTGAGTTCTCGCATTGACGCCCCCGGCCCCTACAACACGCTTCGGGGAGGCACGCTCTTTCGGGGCATCGCCTTTGGCGGATATAACGGTATTCGGAGCGTGGAATTGTCCTTCGACGGCGGAAAACAGTGGCGGCCGGCCCGGATTGATCCGTCGCCGTCCCGGTACGCGTGGGTGCGATGGCAGCACGACTGGCGCGCGCCCAGAGCGGGTTCCTATCAGGTTTACGTGAGGGCGACCCACCATCTGGGCGAATCTCAAACCGATTTTATGGCCCGCGCCTTTCCGGAGGGCACCTCCGGCCTCCATTCGGTCGTCGTATTTGTGGAATGAGACAGGAGACACATCTCCGACATGACATTCAGAGGGTTTCCGTTCCGTTCTAAAAATCCGGCGCTTGCGGCCGCTTCCCGACACCGCGCGCTTCTCGACGTCAGGACGCCGCGCCTCCTCTCACAGCTCTCTTCGCTCGCCACCACCCTTTCGGAAGGACGCGATTATCTCTACCGGCGGGTCTTGTATGATCAGATATTGGAGTATGACCGGCGCTGCGGCAGCCAGGTGGCCGCAGCGGTCAACAGCGAAAAACAGGCGGCCCTCCTGCGCGAGTTGTCGGGCTTCATGTTGACCGCGTTTCATGAGGAGTTGGTCATCCTCTATCCGGACTCACCTCTGCCCGTGCTGCTTGTGGATGCCCTCTATTTTGAAATGTATCGGCGCCTCCCGCCCCTTTCGAGCGACTATGTGCGCTACCACAATCCCGACTTGGAAGACCCGCGAACGGCCCCGGCTTTCAAATGGGGACAGACCGTGGCAGGCATTCTGGGGACATTGGATATTCCGTTTCTCCTGATGATGTCGCAGCAATGCCCCGTGATTCTGGACGTTTCCAGAAAACTGACCCGCCTGGTTCTCTTTGATGAACCGATTGAGGCGGCCCAAACAACATCGGGGCAGACTCAAAGGAACCCATGAAATCCCTGCTCCACAAACCTTATCTGCTGGTCCTCTTCTGGATGGGGGGCATCTTCTTTTTTTCGACCGATGTCGGTTCGGTGCACCAGACGGGCGCGATCCTGATTCCGCTGATTCGATTTTTTGCCCCCGACATCACCCCGCAGGGATTGGCCCTCTGCGTAACGGTCATCCGAAAAACGTCCCATGTGGTGGAATACGCCATCCTGTCGATCCTCTGGTGTCGCGCACTGCGCGGAACGAGGTGGGGATCGACCTGGACATCCGTCGCCTGCGCGACACTGATCTCCTGCCTCTATGCGGAGCTGGATGAATTTCACCAGAAGTTTGTCCCCTCCCGCACCGGAAGCTTTGGGGATGTCGGGTTTGATTCCGCAGGTGCCCTGCTCGGATCCATTTTGTGGGCGGGTGCAATTCGGCGGCACTCCCTCAGCGCGCGGGTGCCCATAAAGATCAAGTTTTTTGGCTGGTGGTTCCTCTGGGGCATCTTTTCGGCCATCATGCTTTTGATTGTCTTTAAAGGTGGGCCGCTCTCCTTTTCGCAAATGCTGCTGCTGATCACGGGGATCGGATGTCTGACGGGGACGGTGGGTTATCATGTCGGTCATCGCTGATCTTCTGCGCGTCCCGGTTCAATTCCTGCTGGAGGCGCTGTATCCCATCCGATGCGCACAATGCGATCAAGAAAAAAATGGGGGGGAGCATGGCGTGGGGAAGGCCGGTTTCTTCTGCGCCACCTGCTGGGATGGGCGAAAACGGATCGAAGGACCTCGGTGTCCGGGTTGTGCCGCGCCCTATGCGTCCGACGCCGCCCTTTCAGACTCTCCCCAGCATCGCTGCTTCGAGTGCCGCGATGCGCCCCCATTGTTTGCGCGGGCGATCACCCCTTTTGTTTATGAAGGTGCTGTGGCAACGGCCATTCATTTATTCAAGTACGAAAAAAAGACCACCCTTGCGGCGCCCCTTGCAGGCCTTGTTATGGAGGATGTCCGAGGGATCGCTTTCGACTGCGTCGCGGCCATTCCCCTGCACCCCCGAAGGCTTCGGATGCGTGAGTTTAATCAATCGCTTCTGCTGGCCCGACAGGTCGCCCGCACGCTGTCTCTCCCCTTGTCGATGGATGCCCTTTCGCGTGTTCGGGAGACGCCGCCGCAGGTGGGTCTTTCAAAAAAGGAACGGAACGAGAATGTGCGCAATGCCTTTCAGGTGGGTCGGTCAGAGGAGATTAAAAATAAGCGGATTTTATTGATTGACGATGTCTATACCACCGGCGCGACCCTCAAAGAGGGGGCCAAAGCACTCATGCGGGCCGGGGCTGCGGAAGTGACGGTAGCGACGGTGGCCCGCACCGTTTGGGGGTGAAGGGGGATTAGGGCTCATGGTCAGCGATCCGGCAGGCAAAAAGTGAGACATTATGGCGGTCTATGATTATCAGGGACTGGATCGAAGCGGGAAGGCGGCGGTGGGGATGATCGACGCCGACAATCCCCGTCTGGCCCGCGTCAAGCTTCGAAAGAGCGGCATCTTCCCCACCGACGTGTCGCTCCGGGACGCATCGGCGGTGTCCGAGGGTCTGTTCTCAGGGCGAATGACCCTTGCACAAACAGCCCTTTTGACCCGTCAATGGGCCACGCTCCTGGGCGCCGGAATCCCGCTGATTGAGGCGGTCACGACGCTGATTGAGCAGACCGAAGGACAAGCCGCCCGGAAAACCTGCATTGATATTCGGGAAAAAGTGCGTGAGGGGATGACGCTGGCTTCGGCCCTGGACCGACATCCGAAGGTCTTTTCGTCACTCTACCGCCAGATGGTGCGCGCCGGAGAGGCCAGTGGCACGCTCGAACAGGTCATGTTGCGCCTGGCCGATCACCTGGAAAATCAGGCGCGGCTGGCCGACAGAATGATCTCGATCCTGGCCTATCCGGTGTTGATGCTGGGCATCAGCCTGCTGATCCTCCTCTTCCTCCTCACCTTCGTCGTGCCGAAAGTCGTGGTGATTTTTACCGATTTGCGGCACGCGCTTCCTCTTCCGACCGTGATCCTGATCGCATTCAGCGACTTTTTCGTGCACTATGGATGGATGGTGGGTCTGCTGGGCGTCGCCGCGATGCTCCTGATTCGACGCCACATTGCAACGCCGCGCGGACGTGCGCAATATGACCGAATGATCCTGACCGTTCCCCTGATCGGGCGGGTCGTCCGAATGGTCGCCATTTCCCGATGCACGCGGACGCTGGCCACCCTGCTCGCAAGTGGTGTGCCCATTTTGGAGGCGCTTTCGATTGCACAGCAGGTCGTGGGGAATCGGGTATTGGAAGAGGCGATTCAACAGGCAAATATCAACATTCGGGAGGGTGACAGCATCGCCGATCCCCTGAAACGGAGTGGTCTGTTTCCTCCGATGGTGATTCAGATGATCGCCACGGGTGAAAAAAGTGGTCAGTTGGAACGGATGCTCCAAAAAGTTTCGGAGTCTTACGACAACGAGGTGGAGACCACAATGACCCGCATCACGGCGCTGCTTTCCCCGTTGATGATCCTGGGAATGGGCCTGGTCGTCTTCTTTATCGTCACGGCAATCCTGCTCCCCATTTTTGAAATCAGCCAAGCCGTGCGATAAGGGAGGGTGGGCCGCGCTCAGGCTTCCTTCCGCCACTTCAGATAACTTTCGATGAAGCGGTCGATCTCGCCATCCATCACCGAAGCGACGTTGCCAACCTCCGTGCCCGTGCGGTGGTCTTTGACCATCTGGTAGGGCTGGAAGACATACGAACGGATCTGGCTGCCCCAGCCGATTTCCTTCTTCTCGCCCGTGATTTTGGCCATCGCTTCCTGCTTCTTTTCCTGCTGAATTTTGTAAATGCGGGACTTGAGCACCGTCATGGCGACCCCCTTGTTTTGAAGCTGGGAGCGTTCGTTCTGGCACTGCACGACAACGCCCGTCGGAAAATGGGTGATCCGAATGGCCGACGACGTTTTGTTGACGTTCTGGCCGCCCGCGCTGCTGGCGCGGTAGGTGTCGATCCGAATGTCCTTGTCGTCAATGACCACGTCGGGGTCGTCTTCGATTTCGGGTGAGACGAAGACCGAGGCGAACGAGGTATGCCGTCGCTTGTTGGCGTCAAACGGCGAGATGCGCACCAGCCGATGGACGCCCGACTCGCTTTTGAGGTGGCCGTAGGCATATTCCCCTGTCGCCCGAAATGTGACGCTCTTGATCCCCGCCTCATCCCCCGGCTGAAAATCGAGCGTTTCGACCGGATAGCCCCGCCGTTCGGCCCAGCGCAGATACATCCGCGTGAGCATTTGCGCCCAGTCTGCGGACTCTGTGCCACCGGCGCCGGGGTGAATGGTGACAATTGCATTATAGGGGTCTTTCTCGTCCGAAAGGTGGAGCTGCGTGTATAGCCGTTCCGCCTCGGCCTCCATCCATTTCAGATGATCGGCAATCTCCCGCTCCAGCGTGGCGTCGCCCGCCTCCTCGGACATCTGGATCATGAGGGCCGCCTCCTCGCGCCGGCTTTCAATCTCCCCCCAGCGCTTGAGCGATTTCTCCAGCGTCGCCTTTTGCGCCAGCGTGCGCTTGGCCTCGGCAGGGTTGTTCCAGAGGTTGGGGTCCTGCGCCAATTCGATCAGCCCTTCGACTTGTCGAGCCAAACGAGCCGGGTCAAAGACGCCCCCGAAGTTCGTCCAAATGGGCAGCCAGGGCAATCAGTTGTTGTTGAAGATCAATCAGCATGGGGTCTCCTATTCGAAGAGTTCCTGCAATAGTTCCTCCCTGGATTTTTTCAGGTGAGTCGCCACGTTATGGAGGATGGCATTGAGTGTGCCGACGCGAAGAGGGCTGCTGACTGGAATTGTAACGTGATGCTCTCCCTCTTGTTTTGTTGTAAGCCTGACGTGACTCCCCGTTTGTCGGGTGGCGGAATAACCATAGCGCGAAAGGCACTTCAAAAATTCATCTGCGTCCAAGTCACGGGGCAATTTCATAGGGCGAGCACTTCGTCCCTCACCCAGTGGAGCCGAATGACTCTGGGTGTGCGAGCATGACCGTCGAAATGACAGGTCACGGCATCAACAATATTGCGCTTTAAGGTATCCCAGTCATCGGCTTCGGTGAAAATACTTTCACCCAATGCCCTGGCTGTATAGCCCCCTTCCAGCGCGTCCTCTATGAGAAAGACGATTTCGCTCATGGTTTCTCGTTATCAATCTGGTCTTGCACGATTATTCTTCTTCCTTTGTCCCACCCCAACACTGGCGGCGATTATAACACAGGCAATGGCGAAGACATCTCCGTAGGTGGTGTAAAACGTCCGCCGCCTGCCGGGGTGCAGGGATGCCACAGCGGTCGCTTCAACAAAGAGACCGGTGCGCGAGAGGATGCG
>CAZQIT010000120.1:0-11131 GCA_964592995.1 uncultured Nitrospirota bacterium
GTTGCGTCGGGCTGGGTTCAGTCGATTGCGGCGCGACAGGTGGGAATGACGGTGCGACAGGTCGCGTACAAAATCAAAAAATATGGGCTAACAAAGGGGTCAGACTCGTCGATTCCAAAATGACGTTCACCCTTCGGCAGGTTCAGGGCGAACGGAACACATAGACAGAACCGTTCGTGGTGAGCCTGTCGAACCGTTCGTGGTGAGCTTGTCGAACCATTAAATGGGCCGCTGTTATTCCCCTGTTGGGGGACAAGAGCAACTTCATGTGTCGGCTGGCCTTGCTCTTGCCACAGGTAGGGAGCACAATCCTTATCCAGTCCTTGACAAGCGCAAGCGGTTGCGCCAAGATGACCTCCTGCAACAGGTACCGAGCACAATCCTTGCTCAGTCGCTCGCTCTCAGCGAGAGTGGCCGGATTGCTACATCAGAACAGGGGTCTTCCATGAGCGCCAATCCTCTAGCCAAAGAAATTGCGGCTTTCGAGCGTGAGCGAGCCAACTTGCTCACGCACCACGCAGGTAAGTTTGTGGTCTTCAAAGACGAACAGCTTGTGGGCTCGTTCGACACCTTCGACAATGCGGCAACCGAAGCCATCAGGCGTTTTGGTGCCGGGCCTTACCTCATCAGACAGGTCGTTTCCTCTACTGTGTTGCCGCGCATTTCCACAGCCGTCCACTTCCGTCCTGCCCATGCCACTCACTGAGTGCGGGTTTGCGGATGCGCAAGGCCGCCCCGATGCCCAAGCCCTCATCACAAATGGGCCAACAATTGAGGTCGTTGTGTCGTCGCCGCTGGATTCTGCCCAGCAAGCGACCGCATCACGTAGCGTTCCAGCACTCATTGATACCGGGGCATCCCATAGCTGCATTGACGAGGACTTGGCAACCCAGTTGGGGTTGCCAATCGTTGATATAGCCCAGATGTCAGGCATTGGCGGCATCCAGGACTACAACGTCTATTTGGCGGACATTCACGTTCCGCACCTGCTCAGCAACCTCAAAGGGCGCTTCTCTGCCGTCAAGCTCACCCAGGGTGGGCAACCGCATGCCGTTTTGCTCGGGCGTGACTTCCTGCAGAACACCATCATGTTTTACGACGGCCTCCGTGCTCAAGTCACCATCGCAGGGCCCCTGTAAATTTGTCACCCAACAAGGCGTTGCACCCGGCCGCCCACTCTATCCGCTTCGCTACGAGAAAATGAAAAAAGGGGTCTTCTTTGACGCCGGAGGGACGCTCTTCGAAGTTCGGGAGAGCGTCGGATTCCACTACAGTCGATTTGCCCTGAAGTTCGGCGTTCAGATGGAGGCCGGACATCTCAATGGAAAGTTCCGTGAGGCCTTTGCATCGCATCGCCCCATGTCCTTCCCCGGCATTGCAGCGGTGGACATCCCAGGCTGCGAGCGACGCTGGTGGTATGATCTGGTTTCCACCGTTTGTCCTCCCGCCCTTTTCCCTGACTTTGATCGGTTCTTCGCGGAGGTTTATGACTTTTTTGGACAACCGGAGGCATGGTCGCTCTTCCCCGAAACAGTCGGCGTCCTGTCTCGTCTTCGGGAAGAAGGCTATGCGTTGGGCCTCATTTCCAATTTTGACTCCAGACTGATCCACATTTGCCGGGGCCTCGGCATGAGTCATTTTTTTAACACCATCACTTTTTCGAGCCGGGCGGGAGTGGCAAAACCTTCACCCGAAATTTTCAGGATTGCGCTGAAGAAGGCGGGGATTGATCCTTGTGAGGCCCTTTACGTCGGTGACAGCCCAGGACACGATGTCGAAGGACCCAGGCAGATTGGCATGCAGGTACTGCTGTTGGACAGAACGGGACGCCACAAACATATCCCGCAGATCGAACGGATTGATAATCTGTGCTCAGTTCTGGATCACTTATGAGGGCCTATTGCAATACGGTTCACTTATCCGTTCGTGGTGAGCCTGTCGAACCCTATACACACCCAACAAAGCCCTTCGACAAGCTCAGGGCGAACGGTGTGTATACAGATTGATGAAACGCTATGCTGGTCGTGTCGCTTTGAATTTATAACACAGTACAATTAAAGAAAAGAGTCGCCATCAGCATGGATGGGCGTGGCAGGGCACTGGATAACATTTTTGTGGAACGGCTCTGTCTCCGCGTCAAACACGAAGACGTGTATTTGAAAGGCTACGCCACGATGTCTGAATTACGGATCGGGTTGACAGAATACTTCGTGTTTTACAACACGGAAAGGCCGCACCAATCGCTGGGCTACGAGACCCCGGATCAGGTACACCGTACAGCAAGTGGCGGAGGCGCAAGGATTGTGGACAAGTACTGCGAAAAACGCTTGTCCCAGCACCGGAGTGAGAAAGAAGAAGCTCACTCAGAAAAAGAACCCAAAAAAGAAACCGGAAACCGGGGCAGCGCCGTTCCGCTGCATGAAGAAGGTTACCCTCTTAAACTCGGCGTATTATTGTCTTGACAGAGGGGTCCACTATAGTTATTGTCCGCCGGCATCAGGCCAGCGCATTACTAAGGGGTGGTTGGTGTTAGGTAAGAACTATTTTGATGGCAATACCAGCAACGGCGAGTTGTCTGATGCGGCCAAGAAAGGCACGTTGGTCCATGAGCTTGGACACACATTGAATGTGGGTCATTCGATGGTGAACGGCCAGTATTTTCTGGGTGATATGGATCGCGGGTTTAGCGTATTTGGGGCGCCGCCGCTTGGCTCCGTTGAGGTCATGTTCCCCATCCAAATCGGTGGGGCAAACACCCCGCAAGCGGATGATCGTGCCACCGTCTCTCGTCTCTACCCTGCGGGTGGTGCTGCGGCCTTCGCTACAGCCAAAGGCACAATTAAAGGGACGATCTTGCAATCGGATCGAACGACTCCGTTTCAAGGCGCCAATGTGATCGCGCGGAACGTCCTCAACCGATTTTTCGACGCCGTGTCGAATGTTTCTGGTAGCCATTTTGGCCCCGCTCCCGCTCCCCTTCCCACAACCTGGCCAGGGGCATACGAACTGCCAAGTTTGACAGTCGGTGAAAACTATACCGTTGAAATCACCAATGTTCGTCCGGAATTTAGGGGTGGAAGTTCCGTCGGGCAAACCGATCCACGGCCTTTGCCGGGAACGGAAGAGTTCTACAATGGAGGTAACGAATCCGAAATGAATCCTCCATCTAATCCTTCAGATGATCCCTCCCTATATATTGCAGTCCAGGCGCAAAAGGACGGGGGAACTTCCGGAATAGACGTGATTATCAACAGGAATGACTGTGCTGTAGCAAATGAGTTGCAGAATCCCAGTTTTGAGTTGGGTTTTGACGCCCTTTTGGACTGTTGGACTGCGGTTGGCTTCGGGCAAGGTACATCCAGTCTTGATGGTTTTACCCCAACCTCCGGCATTGGAATGGCTGCTATAATGATCTCTTCACAGCAACGCTTACCCCCTCTTCCGGATCTCCTGTGGAGATTGCGAGACTGGATCTACGCTCATCTGGAATGGTGCCTTCCACATTCCCATCTCCGACTTATACAAGCGCAGCAGGTTTTCGTGCATTCAACGCGGATGTATCTGCCTATGCTGGCCAGACGGTTACGCTCCAATTTAAAATCACTGACGTAGGTGACAGTGGATACAATTCCGCAGCATTGATTGATAATATTCAAATGGGTACTCGATCGACCTTTGCGCTGAATGTAACAACTGTTGGCAGTGGCAAAGTCACTTCTAACCCGGCCGGTATTGATTGTGGGGCCACGTGTATTGCGTCGTTTATTCCAAAAGTCTGCCAAGGTAGTTGCGTAGAGACGGTCACACTGACGGCAACCCCGACGGCTGGGTCGTCTTTTACAGGTTGGGGTGGTGCGTGCAGCGGCACTGCCTTGATCTGCACCGTAACGATGGATGCGGCAAAATCGGTGACGGCAACCTTCATCAGTGGTGGCACTTGTACGGCCCCCGCTGCTCCCACGGGCCTGACGGCAACGACCCAAGTCGGAGCCGCCCAAATGAATCTCGCATGGTCTGCGGTGGCGGGGGTAACCTATCAGATCGAAAGGACCTTCAACAGTAATCCGGCGTCGGGCACCTACACCGTCATTGCGCCCAACCACCCCTCTGCGTCGTTCTCGGATACCGGGGGTCTGGCCGCCAACACCACCTACGTCTACCGCGTGAAGGCCGTCGCCGCCTGTGGCGGCGTCTCTCCCCCCAGCAACATTGATTTTGCGACGACGGTGGACTACAAGGTGCCCATTGCCAGCGGGTTTATCTATCCCCAAGACATCAACCCCGTGGACAACATCGCGGCCCTGCGCGCGACGGTGGCGGCCGTACATGGAAGTTCCGGCGCGACGCTGAACCCTCCTTCTGCGTGGACATTGTTCCCATCCCTCCAGGGGGGAAGCGGCTACGCAATTACGAGGACCCAAATTGACGAATTGCAAAAGACCCTCAAAACGGCTGTCGATACCCTCGTGACCCTGGGCGCCCCGGCTGTTCTGAATATCGTGCCCTATGTCCCCGATACCGATCTCACCTTTATTGAAAAGAAGGACATTGAGGCGCTGCAACGCAGTGTGAAGGGCGTCTCGCCGTGAGATAGAGAGGAGAAGACCATGGTCCATCATCAGACGTTGGAAGAATTGATTACCGTGCTGCCGTTCTCGCTTCGGCACGAAGTGGAAGACTTTGTGCAGTTTCTATTGGCAAAACGGGTAAAAAGCGGGGGAACAACATTGCGGCAAGATTGGGGGGGCGCACTTCAAGCGCATCGCGCCCAATACACTTCACTGGAACTCCAGAAAAAAGCGCTGGAATGGCGAGGCGATTAAAGGAGAATCAGCATGGCGACGCATCAACCTCAATTCATTGTTGACGACCGTGGAAGCAGAACCGCAGTGATCCTGGATATCCAGGAGTACGAACAACTGATTGATGAGGCGGAGGCACTGGAAGCCATTCGTGCGTATGATGTTGCCAAGCAGGGAGATGACGAAGTCATCCCGTTTGAGCAGGCGATTTCTGAAATCGAACGCAGACCACAGTGACCTACACGATTGCCATTTATCGGCGCGCGCAAAAAGAATTGTTGGCGTTGCCACAGATGTTTTACGTGCAAGTGCGGGATGCCATCAGAATGCTCGCGGAGGATCCACACCCAAGGGAATCGAAAAGACTTGTTGGGCGTTCTGCATGGCGGATCAGGATCGGCCCATATCGTGTGGTGTATGAAATTGACGGCGTACGCCATGTCGTTACGGTCATCCACATTGGCCATCGCCGCGAAGTTTATCGGTCATTGGGTACGCGGGGCCATTAGGCCATATCCCTCCAACGAACCAGGTGGTCCGCTCTTGGACAGCAGGATGCGGCAAGTGGCGCAGCAGGTGGGTTCAAAACAGGAGAGTCGGTTGCCCAGGGCAATTGGCAATAAACAATCATTCAAGGAGGAGACGACCATGATGCAGACAATCCAAAAGACCATTCGAGCGATCTTGTTTCTGGGGCTGGCCGTTGCGCTGTTCGGCCCCGCTGCGGCACTGGCCGCCCAGGGGGAATTTGTGGTGGCGACGCAGTCTGCCTCTGGCTCCACATTAGCGGTGGGATGGGTGCGTTTTGCGGAGAGCGTTTCAGGCGGAGGCAACAATGCTGGCGTTTTTGATATACGCTGGACAGGCACCAATATCGGCGGCCATGCACGGATTTCCATCGGGGCGAATAGTAATGAGGAAGCACAAATCGGAATGGTGTTAAACGATGCGTCCAGTCAGGGATCTCCGGCAATCAACAAGGTCCGTTTACTGGAGGGCGTATCGGGCACAACGATGTACCTTGAGGCAAATGTGAGCGTGGCGTTGTTATCATTGGATTTTATACAGGAAGCCGGTTACGGTTGGACGCTAAAGACCCCCGCAGCGGGCAATGCCACAGGCTTCACGACGCATGAACAAGACATCACCGCCGCCTTTGCCGTGAATGAAACCGGCCCCATCACTGGAAAATCATTCAAGGTGGCCAAAGATGGCACGGTGACCATAGAAAAAAGCCCCGTCAATCTGACGGATGCCGCCAACAAAAAATATGTGGATGACAAGTTTATCGTCGGAACGACGGGAGGGGAAGCCTCCCTGACAACGGACGGACAGCTCATGATCGGCTCCAAAACCGGTACGAGTCTTGCGCTGGATGGGGATGAGATTCAGGCTCGTAGCGGTAGCGTCGCCTCACAACTTCTGCTACAAGCCGACGGCGGCAACGTCGGGATTGGGACGACGAATCCGAATGCAAAGCTGGAGGTTTTTGGCGGGGTGTCAGGCCAGTCATCGGCACTTATAGCGGCAAGAGGCCGTGCCAATAGCTTTGAGTGGGGGCACGGCAATACAGCGGGGTATCTCTCAACTCTCGGCTTTAATTCCAGCAACGGCAGACCTTATATCGCTTTTAATGGAGAGGCGGGTACTAACATCAACACGTTCAGAACACGCGGGATTAAGTCATCAATCATATTGTCTGACATTGCTGGGGGCTTGCAGTTTGGAAATGTCGCTACAGCGGCTGGTACAGATAACCAAACTTTTGTGCCACTTGTCACAATGTTAGGCACTGGCAACGTCGGCATCGGGAGTACGATTCCGAATGTAAAACTGGAGGTTAGTGGTGGAAACACTTATTTGCAGGCCACCAGTATAGGCCGGTCGGGCGTACATTATCAGGAAATTGGCCATAACGTTGGTTTTACTGGAACGAGTGACACCTATACTTATAGAAGTACAGATAGTGCTGCATCTATGCGTATGGGTTTTGATGGATTTGAGTTTAGAACAGCATCGAGCGGACCTGCAGGGACAACTTTGACATTAAATGAAAAGATGAGAATCACAAGTCAAGGCAACGTCGGCATCGGGACGGCGACGCCACAAAGCGCGTTACAGGTCAATGGCTATATCCAGCTTGCCCTGGGTGCCCCGCCTGTGGCTGATTGTGATGCGAGCACAGAACGAGGACGGATGAAAGTGGACGATACGGGAGATGGGACGCTATACATTTGTGTTGCGAATGGCTGGAGAAAAGCGAAGTTAGTCCCGTAGAAACGCACCATTTGGCGTCTGTACTTTTGTAAAAGCCATGATGTAGATGGTTTGGACCCTACATGCAAAGGATCGGCAAAGAGCATGGGAGGAAAAACGTGGCGTCACGCGACAAGAAGTGGAAGAGGTCGTCAAACACCCGGAGCAGATTGCGCTTGGAGATCGGGGCATTCTGATCGCACAAACCAGGGTTCGTGATGGATTGTTGCGCGCTCCTTTTATTGAACTGGGTGGCGATACGCGGCGAATCTTGACGGTATACTGGACCAGTAAAATCTGGAAATACTGGAAATTATGAAGATAACCTATGATCCTGAATCAGATATTTTGCTCGTGAAGCTTCGTGATTGTCCCCCGGCGGATGCCATTGAAGAGACGGGTGGCGTCATTGTGAGCTATGGGGAAGACGCCGAGCCGGTCAGCGTGGAATTTCTCAATGCGTCGGCACGCCACCTGATTCATGCAGGCGAGGTCAGCGTCACGCTTCAAACCCGCGCGGCCTGATCGCCAAAACCGTCGCTTCTCGAAACCCCGTTTGAGCGCACGGCCAGGGGGAAAGTTCGGGTGCGGGTGAGAAGGAGGGGTAATCTATGGACGGACTTTACGTTTTGCTGGGCATCGCCGTTCTGAGTGGTGTGGGTTTTTTAATCGCTTTTAAGATCCAAGATATGATGCACTCGTAAAAAGTCAAAAAACATCGAAAGTGACTTTGTAAACCATTGAAATAATTAAGACTTATTTTATAGAATAAGTCATTTTCGGACTTTTTACGAGTGCATCAAGATATAAAAGAGCGTCGTCGGCATTGACCTGGGACGACGCGCAAACGGCATCTCCCTCCACCGCCCTGGCACCACGCACGGTCGGGGGAAAGATCGGGTGCGGGTGAGGTTGTATGGAGTGCCATGGATGAAAACGATCTCTTGCAACGCATCAAGCGACGTGTCGTTGCAGGTCAATATCGAATTAAAATCCATGCCGTTCGCCACATGATTGATGAAGGCTTCACAGAAGCCCGCATTTGCGAGGCCATCGCGGGACCGTGTACACTCCTAGAACATTATCCTCTGGAAAGGAGGTGCCTGATCGGGGGACGTTTCTACGTCGGGAAGAGTGAACGGCAGTCCGTTGCATATTGTGTGTGATGATTCCATAGAAGGCATCATCGACATTGTAACGGCCTATATTCCGCGCCATCCGTGGTGGATGACCCCGAAAAAACGAGGGGGAGGAAGACGATGACAGCGTCAGCGAGCAGGCCTTGCTCTGAATGTGGTGGGCAGGTCAAAGAGAAACGGATTTCTCAAAAATTTGAGCGCGGGGGGATTCAGGTTTCACTTGCCGGAATTCGCGCATGGGTTTGCAGCCGATGTGGGGAGATTTATTTCCAGCCTGGCGGCGCGGACCGCTTCGCAAAGACGGTGGATGATCTCTTTGCATTGGCTGCGGCGGAAGAGCAGCACAAGGGGATGTTGGTGGCAAAAGTGGTCTAAATAGACAATCATCCACGGAAATTGTGAGTGATGCCCACGATTTTAAGAATCGGGTCTTTTCGATTTCAATTTTACTCGGATGAACGCAATGAACCGCCTCATATTCACGTGGCGACGCCACGGACTTCTCCGAAATTTAAGCGCGGAGAAGGGGAGAAAGACCCACCCTCACCCTGGCCCTCTCCCTGAGGGAAAGGGAGTGATCCTGAATTGGGAGATGGAATACAACAGCGCGTTTCTGGGGCCACCCTTATTTTTTGCGCCGGACATAGACTTTAAAGACCCGACCCGCCTGCTGCAAATCCAGGAATTCGTGGCCGCTGTTTTTGCACCAGGCGGGCATGTCTTTTTTGATCCCCTCATCATCTGAGAGGACCTCCAATACTTGCTCCATCTCAATCTGCTTGATCTTTTTGGAAGTCAGAATAACGGGTATCGGACAAAATAGCCCCAGCGTGTCGAGCGTATGATCCACCGCAATCATCGGTGCTACGCACGGCAGTGCTGCGCACGGCAATACGCTTCGCGCACTCACCTGCGCGTGATCCTCTGCAATCATTGTAGCCTCCTTTGAGTTTTGAGGGGCCACTCCCCCTGTTCCAATGGTGTGCATCTGATATCACCCCTTGAATTATAATCAGGATGCCCCCGTAGCATACTGATTCCCTCCGCGATTCCCTCCGCGATTCCCTCCGGACGAGGCACTCATCCAAGTGAGAATCAGGCAGAGAATCAGGCTTTGCCCGTCCTTGACACCAGTCTCGATGCCAGAGGATAATCTTCCCTATGTGTAAATTTTGTCTAGATAAAATGCCGTTACCATGAAAGTTATCAAGCGATTACTAGAAATCAGTTTGCCCGCCAATCGGTCCGCTTTTTTATGGGGACCTCGCAAAGTAGGCAAGAGCTACTTTATTGCACATCATCTGAGGAATGCAGTTCTGATTGACCTGCTTCAAACAGACATTTTTTTTGATTACGCATCCCGACCGTTTCTGTTACGGGAGCGTTATCAATACCATAAAGGCCTCATTGTGATTGACGAAATCCAGAAAGTACCGGCCCTTTTAGACGAAGTCCATTGGTTAATAGAAAATCGGGGTCTATCTTTTCTCATGACGGGTTCCTCTGCGAGAAAACTTCGCCGAGGGCACGCGAATCTATTGGGAGGACGTGCATGGCGCAGGAAGATGGTACCCCTTTCCTTTTTAGAGGTAGAAGGATTTGATTTGGAGAAGATTATGGTCTCCGGATTGCTTCCGCCGCACTTTTTATCGCCTCAACCGCTGGAAGATTTAAGGGCTTATATTGCTGATTACTTAAAAGAGGAGATTGCCGCAGAAGCGGTTGCCCAACAGATACCCGCTTTTGCAGAGTTTTTGAGAGTCGCGGCGATCACCAGCAGTGAGCTTTTGAACTATACCAACGTCGGTCGAGAAACTGGCGTTTCTCACAAAGTGGTTCGCAATTATTTCCAAATTCTGGAAGACACTTATTTAGGATTTCGGGTTGCTCCATGGAAAAAATCGAAACATCGTAGAATGATCTTAACAGAAAAATTTTACCTCTTTGATGTAGGGGTAGCAAACTATCTTGCCCGCCGTCAGCCTAAGCGCGGAAGCGCTGAATTTGGAAAAAGTTTTGAACATTATATTTTAATGGAGCTGATGGCGTATCAAGCCTATCGTGCCCCTGATCTCCCGATTACGTTTTGGCGAACGAGTACCGGTCAAGAGGTCGATTTTATAATCGGTGAAAAAGAGTTGGCCATTGAAATAAAAGGATCGGCTAGGGTTCACGAGGGCGATCTGGGTTCGTTGATCGCCTTGCGGGAAGATGGCCCCGTGAAGAAGTCTGTGGTCGTCTGCCTTGAAAAAGAACCCCGAATCACAGCAAAGGGGATTGAAATTCTTCCATGGGAGATTTTCATTAAACGACTTTGGGCGGATGATTTATAAAGTCAGTCGTCGTATAGAATCCGCACCGACTCTGCCCCCTGCATCGCAATATCCCGCGCTAAAAAAGGATCAGAATTCGATGCAAGGACAACCCCCATTCGTCGGTTCTTTTTGCAGTCTGGTTTTCCAAAGAGACGAACCTGAAGAGCAGGTGTGGCAAGAAGATCAGAGAGATCAAATTGAGGGGCAACCGCCTCCTGATTTGCAAGGATAACCGCAGAGGCACCGGGGGTTCTGATCACCGGCGGATAAACAGGGAACCCCAAGATCGCCCGAACATGAAGGGCAAATTCGGAGAGGTCTTGCGTGATGAGTGTAACCAACCCGGTATCGTGTGGACGAGGAGAAACCTCTGAAAAGTAGACATCGTCCCCTTTCACAAAAAGTTCAACGCCAAAGATTCCCCGCCCACCCAACGCATCCGTAACCGATTTCGCAATGGTCGTCGCCTTTTCATATACAACAGGCGACATCGGATGCGGCTGCCACGATTGGCGATAATCGCCGTCAATCTGAATATGCCCAATGGGCGGGCAGAAAACAGTCCCGTTAACAGCGCGAACCGTAAGCAATGTAATCTCATAGTCAAACGATATAAACG
>CAZQIT010000121.1:0-3397 GCA_964592995.1 uncultured Nitrospirota bacterium
AATCTGGGTCAACCTCCCACGGCAAAAAAAGGGCTTCGACCTGACCCAAAGAAATGGGGAAAACCAGATGAAGCATCGGAATGCCAATACGGGTCTCTCCGGTATAGTCACGGGCATAGTCGGAAGGATTCACGATATCAATCAAATGACGTGAGTCAACAACACCCCAAGAAACCCGCGATATTCCCATCCGAAGCGTCCCAGGCCCCACGGGCGTGAGCCAATTGAGTTCTTGAATCTCTCCTGACTTCCCCCCACTCTCTTTTGATTCCAATGACAGGCGCGGACGAAATATAAAGACCGCTCCCGTCTTATTGCGCCATGTCCATTCAGGTTCTATCTGCAGACTCGCGTAATGGGCATCCCCTGGGTTATCTGTGTAAAGACGGCCTAGCCCATTGATATACCCAGATAATTTCCATTTTTCATCATCTGACGCCCCTTGGGCTTCCGCCGTCTGAAACAATAAGAGACAGGCCAGAAAAAAAGAAAATCGTTTCACGCTTACCGCGCCTGCTCTAGTGCCTGGGGGGTAAAATTACTTTTGGACACACCTGTCTTAAAGCGCCATTGATTCCACACGATCCGGGTCGATTTCCCAGTTTGATGATTCGACATGATCTGCTCACTGGGACGCCAATGATTATCTAAATATTGGCGATAGCCGGTAAACACCATTGTTTTAAATAGCTTACCCTCCTGGTCATAATAGTCGATACGGCGAGGTTGGTACATCGTTTTATCAACACACCCCACCTGTCGCGAATACGCAGAATCTGCATACGCAGGGGTATTTTCCACGACCAGACAGTTCACACCCTCCTGATTCTCCTCTTTCAGAAAACGATAACGAAACTTACGGACTTCAAAAGAGGAGATATCCTCGAAGGCAAACTCGCTTCCCATAAAAACAGCCGCCTTGTTTTTTGAAGCAATCCGCTTGATCCTTTTGACTGCAGGCAGGTAAAGCCATTGGTCGTCCGGGGTTAAGGCATGTGACCAAGTTAGGACCGCTGTGCCGGCCAGATCAAGCGGGGTATCAAAGGTCGACAATGTCTTGTCCCCATCTTCAGTTTCCTCTAACGTTTGCACATTAAATTTGCGTGTCGTCTCGACCCCAGAACCATCCTTTAACACCATGATCGCTTCTGCGACCGAGTCGACAAACCCCATATCACGGCGTTCGGTTTCTTTCGCAATGGCCAATCCCTTCTCTTCGGGCGTTTCAGCCATCGCGAATTTCGCCATGGCAACACACACAAATACAAAAAGAGAAAGGGTATACAAAAAAAATCTAATTTTATTTTTCATTTTTTACCTCCTGATAATAGAATGGCTGGAACAAGCACAAAGTCTGCGACAAGACCCACCACAACAATGATTGTGGTCAACAACCCTAGGTCTGCATTGATGCGGAAATGCGAGGTGGAGAGGACCCCAAAACCAGCAATCAACACCAGTGACGTAGTCCACAAGGCGGGTCCAGCCTCCGTAAAGGCATGCCGTATGGCGTCCTGTTTTGATCCACCGTTTGTCCGGAGAGATGTACTGTAATGGCCCAGGAAATGGACCGTGTCGTCCGCGAGGATGCCCAAGGTCATGGCGGCAACAACAGATGAAGCCAGCCCCACCTGGCCTACCATTATTCCCCAAATACCGAAGGTCATCCCGACTGGGAGTATCACCGATACCAGGGCAAGCGCGCCAAGGTGGAAGGAGCGCAACGCTGCCGCCAATAAAAGCACCACCAGCAGCATTCCCAGAACTTCCCCCCGAATCATCTCACGGATATTGCGCGCGCCAATGTTGGCAAACATCAAGGTGGGTCCCGTGGCCGGCGCGCGCATATGCGTCGGCGCATGGGCGCCAAGCCATGTCTGAGCGCGCCCATCCAGGTTGCGTACCGCTTCACTCGACAGATTGCCCAAGCTGGCCGTCATCCGTATCGCCTTCCGCGAGATGTCCACCCGGTCGGTTAGATCGCCCCCTTGTGGTAGGGACAGTTCGTAGGCAAAAAAGTACTGCGCGGCCAAGCCCCGTGTTTCGGGTATCCGATAATAGGCCGGATCATCACCGTGCATGTTTTTATTTAGTTTTTTGAGGATATCCACCACCGAAAATACGTGGTTCACCTCGGGCTGAGAGCGTAGCCAAGTGGCAAAGCGATCCGAGGTATCAAGATAGGCGGGATCGAATACGCCGTCTACCCCTTCTGAGGCGAGGATATACTCAAGGTCATAGATGCCGGTAAGGTTGCGTTCGATCCAGTCGGTTTCCTGTCGGAATTCAAGCGTCGTATCAAAGTATTTCACATACTCGTCATCCAGATCGTTCCACCAGATAAACGGGATGAGTGTCAGGGCACAGATGATGCCAATGCTGGCAACCTTTCGGGGCGATTTCAGGATAATGTTGTAGAGACGGGAGAGGCCCTGGGGAAGAAAATCGCGCGGACGTCCTGCCCAATGTTCAGGGAGCATCAGGGTCAGCGCTGGCAGCAAAAGGATGGATGATAGAAAGGCCACCGTCACACCCATGGCGGTAATGTTGCCGAGGTCGCGAAAGGGCGGTGCATCGCTAAAATTCATCGTCAGAAAGCTAATCGTCGTGGCGGTGGTCGTAAAGATTATGGGAGGAATGTATGTCTCTAGTGTGGAGATCATCACCGTCTCCCTCGTCTCAGCCTCCTCTCCCGTTTGCGAATTTTTCCTGCGGGCCTGCTTTGCTGTGAAGAGGCGCTTCTGCCAGCCCGACAGGAAGTGTACGGCATCGGCTACAGCCAACGTCATAATGATGGTTGGGGCTGCGACAGACGTGGGGGATAGGCCAATGCCAAAATGTCCCGCCAAACCCAAGGCAGTGAGAATGGAAAGCCCAATGACAAGGGCAACGACGCAGGTGACTGCCAGGGATCCCATTAACCACCAGCACAAAAACAACGCTACCGCCACCATGGCTGGAATCAATGTTTTTCCATCGGCCTCCGCCGCATCATGGAAAGCCGTATCAAGCATGGCCGAGCCGGTCAGATGCACTTCAATCCCCGGGAAGTCGGCCTCGGCCTTTGTCCGGAGGGCACGCGCAAACTTAGCTGCTTCCAACACCTGGGTGTCCTTGAGGGTCTCAGAAAATGCCAAGTTGACCAGAATGCCGGCAACGCGTCCATTGGGAGAGAGGAGTCTTCCCACAAGCATCGGCTCTTTTGTAAGAATCTCCCGTATACGTGTTATTTCGTCCGGGGAAAGCTTGTTGTCCCGTGCAATGACCGATCCAACCGCCAGATCATCTCCAATGGCCTCCGAATGTTGAAAGTTGGCGGGGGAATCGACACGTCGGACGTTCGGCAAACGCCATGCCTCTTGTGTGAGACTTGCGAGAGCCGCCAAATGTTCCGGCT
>CAZQIT010000122.1:0-14615 GCA_964592995.1 uncultured Nitrospirota bacterium
TTGTGGTTCTGGATCAACCCCCCCAAAAAAGGGGCTGTGTAGTATAGTGGACCCTAGTTTTCAGACAATAGATTAAGAGGGTAACCTGCTTTACGGTAGCCGCAAGATCTCTTCAGACTGGAAGGATCGCCACTTAATGAAAGCGATTTACACACCTATTAACATGATCTCGTTCTCCGCTCTGGCCCCGCACAGGCCCTTGACAATTCATGACAAAGAGTGATACCAACTACCCTGTTTTACGGGCGGCGCCGAATGGCGCAAAGGGCCAGGTGGTTGCGCGAAGTGAAGTGTCGCAGCATTTTAAATCGAATTAATGAGGGAGACGCCAAGCAATGAATACCAAGTTGAACGGCATGGGAATCGCAATCGCTTTGTTTCTGGTGGGCTGCGCTGGCATGTCACCGTCTGTCAGCCCTGTTGCGAAGACGGCGAAGGGTTCGGAACCCTTGTGCGTCTCCATGGGAGATGCCGGATGCGCGGGCATTTCGGGCCCCGCCGGTATGCCGGGGACCATCGGTCCGAAGGGTCCCGCAGGCGCTGCGATGCCCGCCATTATCGCCAGTCCGCCGGTTGTCCGTCCTGGCGCAACGACGAACCTGTTGGCGACACTGGGAGACGCCACCGGAACGACATTTCGCTATGCGTGGAATGCGGCCGGTGGGACACTGGGTCCCACCGGTGTCAATCCGACCACATGGACTGCGCCCAACGCCGTGGGGAATTACCTGGTTGGCGTCGAAATGGAGGATGATGCCGGCGTCAAGCGAAAAGGCTATGCCAACGTGGTCGTCTCCGTCAGCCCCACCGGCCCCATCGTGACCGGTGTTGTGCCGACCGAATCAAAGGCGGGTAGCGTGGTCAGGATCAGGGGAATCGGTTTTGGGGCCGATCAGGATGGGAATAAATTAACCATCGGCGGCGTCGATGCCAGCCAGGTCCTGAGTTGGAGCGACATGGAGATCAAGGCGGTTGTGCCAGCAGGCGCCACAACCGGTCCCCTGCGCGCCACCGTGGCGGGTGTGGAGAGCAGCCAGAGTCATCTCGTGATTCTGTGGGACAAGGAAAATCCGCAGAACGTCATGATCTCCAGCGGAACCAGCGAACATATTGCGCACCAGATCACGTCTGACGGTGCGGACGGGGCAATCTTGGTCTGGCAGGACCAGCACGATGTCCTCAAAACCGGAAAAGACATTTCCGCGCAGCGCATCAACAGCATCGGTGAAGTCCAGTGGGCGTCTTCAGGGGTTGCCGTTTCGAGCGCACCCAACGATCAGACGGCGCCCCAAGTGGTCTCCGACGGGAAAAGCGGCGCGATTGTGGTCTGGCAGGATGCCCGTGGCGGCGTGAAATATGATGTTTATGCGCAGAAGCTCAATCCGGCGGGGGAGGCCCAGTGGGAGGCGAAAGGGGTTGCCATCTCCCTGGCGGCGAACGATCAGATCGTGCCACAGATCATCTCTGACGAGGCAGGTGGAGCAATCATCGCGTGGCAGGATTTCCGCACCGGCACCGCGCACATTTACGCGCAACGCATCAATGGGGCGGGCAAAAAATTGTGGTTGGAAGGGGGGGTCGCGATCTCCGTGGCCCCACAGGGCCAGACAGCACCACGGATGATCTCAGATGGGTCCGGCGGCGCCGTGGTGGTCTGGCAGGACTTCCGAAGCGGAAAACAGAACGACATTTACACGCAACGGGTCAATGCAGATGGCCGGGTGCAGTGGACAGAAGATGGTGTGGCCATCTCCACGGCGGCCAGTGACCAAATCACGCCTGCCCTGGTCTCCGACGGCACGGGTGGGGCGACCATTGTGTGGGAAGATGCACGGGAAGGGAAGGTGCATGTCTATGCGCAACGGATCAACGGCGCGGGCGCCGTTGAGTGGGCCAAGGATGGGGTGGCGGTTTCCGGGGGTGCCGGCAGTCAGGGCGCGCCGCAGGTCGTTTCGGATGATTTGGGGGGCGCAATCCTGGCTTGGCATGACACGCGAGGGGAGAATCGGGATATTTACGCGCAGCGGGTCAATCGTGTCGGTGCAACCCAATGGACACCCAATGGCATTCCCATTTCAACGGCTGCAGGGGATCAGGTCTCGCCCCATCTCATTGCTGATGGACGCGGCGGCGCTTTGATCGTCTGGGACGATTCCAGGGGTGGGAGTGAGAGCGATATTTACGCCCAGCGGATTAACAACGCCGGAACTGGTCAGTGGATCACCAACGGGGTGGCCGTTTCCACGGCAGGATCGAATCAGCGGGCTGCTCGCCTGATGTCGGATGGGGCCGAAGGGGCCATCATCGCCTGGCAGGATGCGCGCGCTGGAAAACCAAACATCTTCGTGCAGAAAGTCAGCGCAAACGGACTCCAATAAGTCCTACCTCCCCTTGCCCCTCCTTGTAAAGGAGGGGATTCCTCCCCTTTGTAAGGGGAGGTTCGGTGGGGTGAATGTATGGCTAACTTTTGGAACTAAGCAGCAGTCGCTTCGCACGCTCCAACGGAGCGTCCACGTCTGGCCCTCCGGAGCGCATCGCGCCGGGGGGCCATTTTTATGTCGGAAGAAATTTTAAAACGGATGGATCGGATGGAGTTGGAGCTTACCGGGCTGCGGCGTCAGATTCAGGCGTTGCAGACCGAACCTTCCAGATACTTTCCTTCGTGTCCCGCCTGCAAAAAGTCATTTGACCTTTTGGTCAACCACTATAGCATCGGTCTTTTTGACAATCTGGTCTATGTGAAATGTCCACATTGCAATAAGTCGATGCCGGTGGTGGACGATGGCGGGGGGGGGGTGAAGTTGGTGGCGGGATAAGGGACTTGCGTCTCCCACCGCTAACCTCCACTTGTAAAGGAGGGGATTCCTCTCCTTAATATAAGGGGGAGGGAGGATACTGTCGAAGTCGTGTCTGCCTATCGGAGTAGAATCGAAAAGGAGAAAGAATCGGTGAAATTATGCAAACTATCCAGCTTCCGATAACAGAATATCAAAGGTTGCAAGAAGAATTGGTGTTGCTCAAAAATACCGAACTTTTGCAGACCATCAACAAACTCGTAGATATGCTTTATCAAGACAAATACGGCTTGTATACGGGTGAATTCACCGAAGATTTAACCGAATACTCTGTCCATCAAGCATGGGAGAACGAACCGAGTGAGTGGGACAATGTATAAGCAAAGAGAAGTTGTCCTTGTGCCGTTTCCGTATTCAGATTTGAGCAGCACAAAGCGGCGACCTGTCTTGATTGTTTCCAACGACAATTACAACCAAAATTTTCAAGATGTGGTTGTTTGTGTGATTACGAGCGATTTACACAAAGACGGATATTCGGTTGAATTGGAAAATAAAGATTTGGAAATCGGTGTATTGCCCGAAAGTTCTATCGTCAAGGCACACAAACTTTTCACCATTCACCAAGACAAAATCATCAAAAAGTTCAGCCTTGTTAAAGGCGAATACTTTGAGAAAGTTGCGGACAAAATCAAACATCTGATTGAACCGTGAATTAGATTCATTCGATTGATAAAAATTGGGCGTGGACTGGAATAGTCCGGAGGCCGAAGATTAACTCAATTCGTTCCTTCTTTGCGGTGCATAGAGTCAACTTGACCGTAGTATATCCAGGGTGCCCGCTCCGCCAAGTATCGTTCTTCACGGAAATTGATCCGCGTCCGCAGATCGCAAAATCCTTTTCGACCGAGCTTTCGAGTCAGCTCAATCAGGGCCTCTTCAACAGTGGGATGCGCGGACGTCTGGATCGTCAATCCCTCGTAGCGAAAAGAACCGGCATAGCCGTTCTCGTCCACATCCACATGGGTATCCCGATTGAACATCCGGCCTGACGGGTCAAACCCTTCCGTCTGATGAATTTCAAAGGTCATGGCATTTCCCGTCGCATGGGGAGGCTCACCCCGCGCCGCAGGATGAGCCTCCCCCGTATTTCGCAGTCCCTATATGTCGTAGTAGAGGAAGAACTCATACGGGTGGGGACGCAGCCGCATGGGGTCGATCTCTTTGTTTTTCTTGTACTCCATCCAGGTGGTGAGCAGGTCCTCCGTAAAGACCCCGCCTTTGAGCAGGAAGGCGTGATCGGCCTCAAGCGCCGCCAGCGCCTGATCAAGGCTGCCCGGCATGGTGGGAATTGCCGCAGCCTCCGCGCCGTGCATCTCGTAGAGATCGCGCTCAACGGGTGGCCCCGGGTCGATCTTATTTTCGATTCCGTCCAGGCCCGCCATCAGCATGGCGCTGAAGGCAAGATACGGATTGCAGGTGGGATCGGGGAAGCGCACCTCAATCCGTTTGGCCTTCGGATTCGACGAATACATCGGGATGCGAATCGAGGCACTCCGGTTGCGGCTGGAATAGGCCAGATTCACCGGCGCCTCAAACCCCGGCGTCAGCCGCTTATAGGAATTGGTTGTGGGATTGGTGAGCGCGGCCAAGGCGTGGGCGTGCTTGAGGATGCCGCCAATGTAGTACAGACACATCTGGCTGACGCCCGCATATTGATCGCCCGCGAAAAGGGGCTGGCCGTCTTTCCAGATACTCTGGTGGGTGTGCATACCGGAGCCGTTGTCGCCAAAGAGCGGCTTGGGCATGAAGGTCGCCGTCTTGCCGTAGCGCTTGGCCACGTTTTTGACGATGTATTTATACATCATCAGTTGATCGGCCATCTTCGTGAGGGAGGCGTAGCGCATGTCGATTTCGGCCTGTCCTGCCGTGGCCACCTCGTGATGCTCCTTCTCGACATAAATGCCCACCTTCTCCATCTCGCGCACCATTTCCGCCCGGATGTCTTCCTGGCTGTCGGTCGGCGGCACGGGAAAGTAGCCCTCTTTATGACGCGGCTTGTAGCCCAGGTTTTTGCCTTCGGCGCCCGCGTTCCAGATGCCCTCATCTGATTCAATGAAGTAGTATCCGGAGTTCATCGTCTGGTCGAACCGGATGTTATCGAAAATGAAGAATTCGGCCTCCGGCCCAATATAGGCGGTGTCGCCGATGCCGGTGGATTTCAGGTGGGCCTCGGCCTTCTTGGCGATCTGTCGGGGGTCTTTGCCGTACCACTGCCCCGACACGGGGTCTTTGATGTCGCATACGACGGACAGCGTCGGGATTTTGGTGAACGGGTCCATGACGGCCGTGGTGGGGTCGGGGACGGCGAGCATGTCGCTGTCGTTGATGGCCTGCCAGCCTCGGATGCTGGAGCCGTCAAACCCCGATCCGTCCGTGAAGATGGCTTCTGGAAATTCGACAATCGGCGTGGCGAAATGCTGCCAGACGCCGGGGAGATCAACAAACTTAAAATCGACCATTTCGGCCTTGTTTTCTTTTGCAAACGCCAATACTTCCTTCGGTGTCATAACGCCCCCCATGAAGTTACCTTTCTTCTCCTGTCCGATACCGGTGTGTCACCGGCATCCTTCTATCCTTTCCAAGCGCCCTCGGCGTTACCTTAATTCCGATGGGCGCCTGTTTTCGTTTAAACTCAGACCGATCCACCAGGGCGGTCACCGCCAGGACCGTCGCCGGTTCAAAACCGGCCGCGACGATCTCATCAAAACATTGATCCTCTTCCACATAGGCCTGAAGAATCGGATCAAGAATGGAATAGGATGGAAGGGTGTCCTGATCGGTCTGATGGGGGCGAAGTTCGGCTGTGGGCGCACGACGCAGGGTGCGCACGGGAATCGGCCCTCCCCGCTTGTTGCGCCATCGCGCAAGCCGAAAGACTTCGGTCTTCCAGATATCTTTGAGCACCGAAAAACCGCCCGCCATATCGCCGTAGAGTGTGGCGTAGCCGACACTCATTTCGCTTTTGTTTCCGGTGGTCAAAACCAGCCATCCGAATTTGTTGGAAAGGGCCATCATGATATTCCCCCTGATTCGAGATTGCAAGTTCTCTTCTGTGGTGTCGGCCGGCAGCGCCGAGAAGGCCGTCGCCAGCAAATCCAGATGGGCTTGAAACGGGGTTTCAATAGAGAAGGTCATCAGACGAATCCCCAGATGGTCGGCCAGCCGTCGGGCGTCTTCGCCGCTGGCCGCCGCCGTGTAGCGGGAGGGCATAAAGACCCCGACGACCTGCTCTTTGCCGAGGGCATCCACGGCAACCGCAGCGGTCAGGGCGGAGTCGATTCCTCCGGAGAGGCCGACGGTGACCGTCTTAAAGCCGTTCTTGTGAACGTAGTCCGAGAGGCCTAGCATGAGGGCGCGGTAGACCTCGTCCCAGCGGGAAAGCCGATCCGCCATCGGCGGGACGATCGGAAAATCACATCGGTCTGATGGGGGCGAAGTTCGGCCCCGTAGCGCCGACTTTTTCACCTCTTTTTTGACGTCAAGGGTGAGGGTGGGGCTTTGCAGGTAAACCGGCTTTTGGGTGCGACGGTTCCGATTTAAGGCCTTCGGACGCGGTCTGTCCGGAACGGGAATGTCCAGGATCATCAGCGCTTCTTCAAAGATCGGGCCTCGCGCCAGGAGCAGGCCTTTTGCGTCGTAAACCAGGCTCCCCCCGTCAAAGACCAGTTCGTCCTGTCCACCGACCTGATTGGCGTAGGCGATGATCACACCGTTTTCCCTGGCGCGCAGGGAGAGCATGGCCTCCCGCAGACGCGGTTTTCCGACATGATAGGGAGACGCCGTGATGTTGACAATCACCTGAGCGCCACCGCTCATCGCCTGGACGGTGGTGGGTCCCTCGGCATGCCAGATGTCTTCGCAAATATTGACGCCAATCACCACCCCCTCCCGCACAAAAACAGGGGCGCGTTCGCCCGGCTTGAAATACCGGCCTTCGTCGAAAACACCGTAATGGGGGAGATATTGTTTGTGATAGATCAGGGCAATCCTGCCGTCATGGATTACGGCGGCGGCGTTGTAGAGGTCGTCCTGCAGATCTACAAATCCCACCACCGCCGTAATCCCCCGACATTTTCGGACGACCGCTTCCAGAGCGGACAGATTGTCCCGAATAAATTGCGGTTTCAAGAGGAGGTCTTCCGGCGGATAGCCCGTGATGGCAAGCTCCGGAAAGGCCACGAGATCGGCACCCGCTTCCCGTGCCCGTTGGATACCGTCCACGATTTTTCGGACGTTGCCGCGCAGATCGCCCACCGTGCTATTGATCTGCGCCAGGACAATCCTCATCTCTGCTCTTCGGACAAGCGTTTTGTCCTGCAAATTTCCACCACAAAGCCGCCGCGCATCGAAGGTCTGGAGGGTTTTCGGATGCGGACGTTTACAGACAGGGCCAGAGGCTCCAACAGCGCCCTTTGTGCGATTTGCTCGGCCAGGGTCTCCACCAGACAAACCCGACTTTCCTGACCAATCGCCAAAATTTCATCGCACAGATGGTCATAATCCAGCGTGTCTGCCAGTTGGTCGGAGTGGGCGGCAGCCGTCGTGTCGCAGCACCATTCCACATCCACCGTCAGGCGCTGGCCGATGTCGCGCTCCTGCGCTGTCACGCCACAATGCCCATGAAACTCCAATTGAAGAATGCTGAGTCTGGAAGGGTTCACGAAGTGTGCGCCATCTGTTCTGGGGGTTCCTGTATGAGGGGGATAACCGGTTGACCGTCGATGAGATGTGCTCCCACAATCTGGCTGATTTCTTCCGCGTGGAGCGGACCATACCAAATGCCTTCCGGGTAAACGACCATGTTGGGGCCACGACCACATTGCCCCAGACAACGACAGAGTGTGACGCGCACGCTTTTTTGGAGACTCCGGCGTCGGAGTTCCTCCTGAAGATGATGCAGTGTCTCTTCGGCCCCTTCCTGGCTGCAAGTGGTACCCGTACACACAAAGAGGTGATGACCCGACATGGCAACCTCATGACGCCCACGTTCAGGGTGCGGTGGTGGTGATAAAAAAGGAAAGTCCTTCCGCCTGTTGAATCTGTTGTGCACGCTTGTGCGCCTCCGCGCGGCTTTTAAAATGACCGATCCGAACGCGGTGCATCGTCCCCTTCGAAGGGACATCGGAGGCCGCCACGTAGGCGTCCAAGCCTTTTTTCTTCAGGGTTCCGGCCAGGGCTTCCGCCCGGACGGACTGAGAGAACGAGGCCACTTGTATGGTATAGACCCCGGCGTGGCTCCCCGTTGTCGGCGACTTCTTGGGCGACGACTTCCGGGGCGGCTTCCCGGCGGAGACCGACCTTTCTGTCTCCCGTGGCCGCTCCCGCTTCTGTTCACGCAGTCCCTTGACCACGGAAGTCTCTTCCGGATCTAAACGCGCGGGCACCGGCTCGCGCGGGAGGGGTGGCGGGGGCTGGGAATCCGGGATGGGCAAACCAGCAGGCCCTTGCTCCGGGGGGGGGAGACCAAACGTATCGGGCGTTGTCTGCGGAGGAGGAGACAATGCCTCAAAATCCAACGGCGGGGTGGGCGGCTCCGACTTCTTGAAAAACCAAAGCAGCCCCAGAAAGACCCCGATACTGAGTGCGCCAACGATCCAGAACAGGACTGTTTTGGACGGTGGATCCCCATTTGATTCTTCTTTCATGTCGTTTATTTTTCGCAAGTCCAATCCCTCCAGATGCTCATAAAATGAGCATGGCGTCACCGAAGCTGTAGAACCGATATCGTTTCTGCATCGCCTCCTGATAGACCCGTTGGATGGCCTCACAGCCCGCCAGCGCGGAGACCAGCACCAACAAGGTTGAACGCGGCAGATGAAAATTGGTGATCAGTGCATCGATGGCGCGGAACGTATATCCCGGCGTGATGAAGAGCGCGGTCTCCCCCTCATGGGCGCGCAAACGGCCATCTGTCAAAACGGCACTCTCCAGCGCGCGCGTAACGGTGGTTCCCACCGCCACCACACGACCGCGCGGTGCGTCCCCGTTGTGGGCGCGGAGGGCATTCACCCGATCGGCCGTCTCCGCCGGGATGCTAAACCGCTCCCGATGCATCACATGCGTATCCAGGGTTTCGGACCGGATCGGTTGAAAGGTATCCGGACCGATGTGGAGCGTGATGGATGTGACCTGCACCCCCTTCTCCCGAATTCGCTGCAGGAGCGCTTCGGTGAAGTGCAGTCCGGCAGTCGGAGCCGCCACGGAACCCGAATTTCGGGCATAGACCGTTTGATACCGATCTGCGTCGGTGGAATCGGCAACGTGGGTGGAGTCGATCTGGCGCGCCCGTTTTTTTAAGATATAAGGGGGAAGCGGCGTCTCTCCCCAACGCGCAATAAAATCGTAAAAGTCCAGGCCCTCCGGAAGCTCAAAACGGACGCGCTTGCGGCCCCCTTCTTCCGAAAACCGCCCCCGCACACCCCCCTCAAACGTGAGAACATCCGAAGCCGCGCCACGCACCCAGACCTCCCAATGTGGCGCAGTTTCACCCACTTCAGGGATCGGCGCAAGCAGCAGGATTTCAACCCGTCCACCGGACGGCTTTTGGGCGTGGAGGCGGGCGGGAAACACACGGGTATCATTGAGCACCAACAGATCGGAGGGGGCAAGAAAATCGGTCAGATCGGCGAAGGCACCATGTTCGATCTTCTCCGTTTTTCGATCATAGACCAACAGACGGGCCTGATCCCGCACCGTCGCAGGATGCGTCGCAATCCGTTCGGGATCCAAAACGTAATCAAACTGGTGGGTCAACACGAACGAGCTGATGGGATCTCCTTATCTCATGCGGGCTTCTTCGAAAGGTACTGTTCGAGGCGGTGCCCCACGCCAACAATCGTGAGACCAACCACTTCCCGAGACTTTTCATCGTAGCGTACGATAACACCTTCTCCTACGTCCATTCCCATCGCGGCGCTGGGCTTGCCAAAACTAAGATAGAGGGTATCGGCATCGCCATCATACTCCCAGTCTAAGGGAGTCTTTTTCTTGCTCTCAAAAAGCTTTATAGACACCGTTTCTAAAATTCGCTCTTCTTCGCCTTTCATCTCAGGGTGTCGTCTCTCAATATGAATAAGTCGCTCCCCACTCAACCGAATCGGAACGCCATTAACGGAGTGGATAATCTTCACCTGTGATTCTTAAAGAGACTGCTCCATCGAATAAACAGTTTTACCACAAACCCCCACCTTAAGCGGATTGCAGGCGCGTGCCGGGATAGTAGTGTTGCAGGATTTCTTCAAACGGGACACCGCGCCGCGCCATCACCCCCGCGCCCCACTGACAAAGTCCGACGCCATGTCCATAACCCATGCCCTGAAACACCAGGTTGTCGTCCACGGTGCGCAGCGTGAACCGGGTGCTGGGAAGCGCACGGAAACCGATGGCTTTGCGCAGATCGTCGGCCTTCAAGATCGTCTCGCCCGACGCATGTCGAATGCGCAGGCGGAGCACCCGCCCCGCCCGACTCCATTGAATGGGGAGGGCGTCCGCAATGGCACCGACGGAATGACCCTGCTGTTGAAGCGCCTCTTCCAGCGCCTTAAAGGCGATGGTGCGCTCCCAATGATAGTAGGGAGAGTCCTGATCCAGAGGACAACTCACGCCAGCCAGATAGGGAAGTGATGCCCCCTCAGAAAACTTAAAATGATCGGTGGCGTTCTCTGTCGGTCCGGCGGAAGTGGAGTGGAAAAAAGTTAGCGCGGGCGCACCCTCATAGGTGAGAATCTGTCCCGCCGTTTGCCGGACCGCGTCGGAGGCCCGTGGATGGATGGCCCGCTCCCCTTCATAGACCTGACTGAGGGTGGAAGCGACCAGGTCATACGCCTCGCCCACCCGTTCCCGTTTTTGATACAGGGCATAGGTCCGGGAGATGACGGCCTGGGCCTTGAGTGCCTCCATATGCCATGAAGGGGGCATCTCCGCCGGCACCACGCCCAGGAGGTATTGCTCCAGGTCAATTTCGTTGACCGCCAATAAACCGGTCGGCCTTTTTTGGATCAGAATCTCTCCGCCGTAGGGGCGCCCATTGATCCGAATGCCCCCCCCATTCCGCGGCCTGAAGACCAAAGACCCCTTTGCCGTATCATAACCATTCACCGTGAGGCCATTCCGAATCCCGATCTGGAGGGTGGGCAACCGACTGCTTCCCACCCGCTTTCCGGAGGGGGTTGAGATGATAATGTCCTCCGGAGCGGCAAGCTGAAGCTCCGGCACATCTTCCAGAATGGCGATGCGCAGGGTCTCTATTGCCCGCGCCATCTGCGGAAAAAACAGGAGGCTTAAGAAGATCAGAATCGGCATCATCGCCTCAGGGCTCGTCCATGAATAACATCCACACGAAGGGCAAACGAGTCGCCCTGTTTGCAAGGCGCGAGGAGCGCGCATACCCCTTGCTGCGTATGGGTATGTAAGCGATGAGCAACGCAGCAAACAGGGATGAATCGGCAGCCCGACTGGGGATGTTATTCATGGACGAGCCCTCAGTAGCCAAAAGAGCAGGGAAAGAACGAGGCTCACCAAAATGCTGGTGGCCAGCGGGAAATAAACGGTGAAGCTTTTCCTTTGAAAGACGAGGTCTCCGGGCAGCCGACCCAATCCGGGAATCTTCTCGGCCAGCATCACCGCCCCACCCAGCAGCACAAGAAGCACGCCAAAGCCGATCAATGCCCGGCCCATACTCATAGGCTAGCCAATCTCCATCATCCGATCAATGGCGCGCTTGGCACGCAGGGCAACATGCGGCGGCACGGTGACCGGATATTGCATCTCTTCCAGCGACCAGAGCAGCTTCTCCAGGGTATTTACCTTCATATGAGCGCAGTCGCAAAAACGGCAGGCCGGGATGAAGGTCTTGTCGGGATTCTCTTTCTTGAGACGATGCAGGATGCCGATCTCCGTAGCGACAATGACCTCTTTCCGGGGGGTCTTGTGCGCCTCGGCGCAGATGCCGCTGGTGGAGAGGACCTGATCGGCTAGAGCGTGGGCCTGAAACGTGCATTCCGGATGCGCCAGCACGGCCGCGTCGGGATAGGCCCTTTTTGCCGCCTCAATCTCGGAGGTCATGATCCGAAGGTGTGTGGGACAATAGCCGTTATACAGAATTAACTTTCGCCCCGTCTGACGCATGACATGGTCGCCCAGATATTGATCCGGGATGAAGATGACTTCACGATCTGCCGAAATGGACTGGACGACGCGCACGGCGTTGGACGAGGTGCAGCAGATATCCGATTCGGCCTTGACCTCTGCGCTGGAATTCACATAGCAGACCACCACTGCGTCGGGGTGCTGATCCTTCAGCGCGCGCACATCCGCCGCCGTAATCATCTCCGACATGCCACATCCGGCGGATAAATCGGGGAGGAGCACGGTCTGGTTCGGACAGAGGATGGCGGCCGTCTCGGCCATGAAGTGGACGCCGCAGAAGACGATGACCGAAGCCTCTGTGACCGCCGCCCTTTGCGACAACTCCAGCGAGTCGCCCAGAAAGTCGGCCACATCCTGAATTTCGCCATCCTGATAATTGTGGGCAATGATGACCGCTTTCCGTTCGGCCTTCAGCCGAAGGATGCGGGAGACAATTTTCGAGGGGGTTGCTACAGCGGACATCGGATTGATTCTCCTTACACCCTTAGGACTGCCAGCCATGAAGAAAGGTTATTGTGAAATCGCTACGCCCAAGAACCTTGCCTATGAAAAACCGTTCTTACTTTTCACTAGAAAACCGACCCAGCAGGTGTCCAACATGGATCAGGTGCTTAACCTCTGCATCGGACTTAACCGACTCCTGCGCCCGCGTGAGGGCATATTGGGTAACACGGGTTGCCTTGGACAGCGCCTCAATCTCTGCTGCCTGAAGCGATTCTAAGTCCATAATCGTCCGGATTCCTGCCTGCCTAAGATCTTTCACCGTTTCTTCAAAATAAATACAAAGCTTTGCCTGTAAAATCCAATCGATGAGCTGTCGTGCGCTGTAAGGCGTTTTTAGCACGAGCGGAACAAAATCTACCGTGGCAAGATCATAACAGGTATCAATTCCCATCTCTTCCAGCCGCAGAACATCGTGTGGCTCAATCCCTTCAATGATTTCAAGGGAGGCGTCCCGATGAGAGACATTGCCCTTCCCCTTCGGAGATAACAAGGGAACACGATCCATTAGCCAACGCAACCCTCTTTGCGGAAACATCCCGATGAGAAAAGCAAGCACGGGCCAGATATGTGCCGTAATGCCGCCGCCTGAGTCGCTGCCACCGGACAACGCCGTATAAGCATTGTAAATCACAAATGCGACAAGCGCAGAAAGAATCATTCTTACGCTAAACCCGTAATAGACAGCAGGGATGATATCGTTTAAGGTGCATCGTCTAAAAAGATATTGAAGCCCCCATATATAAGAACCAAGAAACGCCATCGCAAAAATAAATCGAGAGCCTTGTTGTGGAAAGGTGATCTTACCCCCAAGATTTATAACAGGAAATTCCGCCGCTTCAAATCCAACTTCGGTACTGAAAAATAGGAGTGTTAAGCCGAGAAAGGAGACGAGGGATGCGTAGAGAACCGCCCAGAGATAATGACTTAACTTCTCAATGCCATAAGCCGTTCGATAGGTCGGATCAATTTTTGATGCACTCGTAAAAAGTCAAAAAACATCGAAAGTGACTTTGTAAACCATTGAAATAATTAAGTGTTATTTTCAAGAATAAGTCATTTTCGGACTTTTTACGAGTGCATCAATTTTTAGAATTGAGAAGATTCGCTCTAACTCCACCATCCGCAGAGATCGCCGAGAAAAATAGTATGTCAGCATGGTGAGTGGTAAGAACAGGTACAGAACACCTGCTACAATCAACTTAAAAAGAATCATAGAACTTAAAATAGTGGTCAAACCAATCGCCTTTCTCTAACCAAAGCCTCTGTGGGAGAATAGGCTAAACAGAGCAATATTCCAAGTAAATTATCTAAAAGGGTGCTACCCCAACCCATGCTCATTCATCCGGAAAGAACGGATTATGCCGAAGTTCCTGTGCCACGGTGGTGGCCGGGCCGTGGCCCGGAAAAAGGATTGTCTCGCCGGGAAGGGTCAGAATTTTGCCCCACACGGAGGCAAGAAGCGTGGGATAAGACAGCGGGGAATAGGCGCGCCCCAGTGAGCCTGCAAAAAGGGCATCGCCCACAAAAGCCATGGGGGCTGCGGCGGCCTGGGTGATGAAGAAACTGACGCCCCCCGGCGTATGCCCCGGGGTCATCAAAGGCCGAATCCGGAAGGGGCCTGCGGCGATTTCCGCATCCGAATTAATGGGAATCATCCCTTTTGGGTATGCGCGTTCGTTGGGATGCAGATAGATGGGCGCGCCGGTAGCGGCATGAATCGCATCCACGCCGCCGATATGGTCGGCATGGGCATGGGTAATACAGATCGCGGCAAGGGTCGCCTCGGCCCTGTCCAGGATGGAGCAGACCTCTTCCGGTCGAACCCCCGTATCAAACAGCACCCCGCAACGCGCCGCCGTATCGATCAACAGATAGCCATTGACCGGATAGTCGCCGATCAGCCCCCGGATGGGGTGTAGTTGATCCCTCCCCGCATCCATCCGCACGGCATCCGGCATCCATCCCTCCAGGGTCATTTGGAGGAGCTTCCGCGCAGAGAGTCCCAGTTGTGGCGAGAGGCGCTCAATCTCTTCCCGAACCGGCACGACTTCCCCGCGAGAGAGGCGCTGAATGCGCAAAACCGAAAGGCCGGAGCGCTGCGCCAAGTCG
>CAZQIT010000123.1:0-17540 GCA_964592995.1 uncultured Nitrospirota bacterium
ACGAGCGGTTTGGCCACGACATACAATTACAGGTTGCTGTAGAGCACTAAAAATCCCTTTGTGAGCGTGCTCCAATCGTATGGTGCATGACCCCCGTAAAAATACTGGGAATCTTAAAAAAGATGTCAAGAGATATTTTTAGTTTTTTACACAAAAATGTGCTGAATAGTTACAAATAAAAAGACCTAGACGTTACTTGATATTGTAAAATTGCTACAGGCAAGAGCAGTACTGCATTTCGAGATAAATGCGGTATTTTTTTGTTGACTTTTAGTCTTACGTGGTATATATGTAGCACGTAAGACTAAACAATCATACTGGGAAGAAAGATGCCACATCCGGAATGGGCACTAAAACATAAGAAAAAAAATACGGAACTTAGGAACATCCGGGGCAAGTATTATCTCTATGAAATTACCTCCAGACGGGTTCCAGGAAAGAAATGGGCACAAAAAATCACTTTAGGACAAATTGGTGTGATTACGGAAGAAGAGGGGCTTATCCCCACAGGTATGAAGAGAAAAGGCCCTGTACCAAAAGGAAAGAGTGTGTATAAAGAAGGAATGCAACCCCACGAATCTGAAACAAGTTTTGTTGATGATTTCTCTACATTAAGCGATCCCCGATCTCAACGGAATCAGCTTTATTGTGTAGAAGAAATATTGCTTCTTAGTTTGTGCGCCAGTATCTGTGGGGCAGAGGGCTGGCAAGATGTCGAGGATTTTGGAAAACTAAAAATTGATTATTTGAGGCAGTATCTTGATTACGAAAATGGCACACCTAGCGATGATACCCTTCGTCGATTTTATCGGAATATTGATCCTGATGAATTTGAAAAACTCTTTCGGAAATGGGTAGAGGGGATTGCGAAGAAAGCCAATATTAAGGTGATTGCCATTGACGGAAAAAGTTTGCGTCACAGCTTTGATGAAGCGCATAAAATGATACATGTCCTAAGTGCTTTTGCGACAGAAGCCCGTATTGTATTGGGTCAAGAGAAGGTATCCGAAAAGAGTAACGAGATTACTGCGATTCCTCTCATGCTCAAGTGGCTTGACGTGAAAGATCATATTATAACGATTGATGCCATGGGTTGCCAGTTTGCGATTGCCGATCAGATTCTTGAAAAAGGCGGCGATTATATTTTTTCTCTCAAAGGCAACCAGAGCGATTTATCAGAAGAGGTTATGACGTATTTTAATGATAAAGATATTGCCAGTAGCCGTTCCCGCCATGTTGACTATGACAAGGGACATGGCCGTGTTGAAACGAGAGAATGCTGGGTGGTTCATGATGTAGAGTGGTTAAGAAAGAGGCATCCTAAGTGGTCATCGATTCGAAGTATGATTAAGATACACTCTGTGAGAAAATCAAAAGAGACGACAGAAGAGGCGCGGTATTATATTTCTTCGCTGACAGATACGCCGGAGAAAGTGCTTAAGAGTGTTCGGAGCCATTGGGCGATAGAGAATACGCTACACTGGGTGCTGGATATGTCCTTTAAGGAGGATTATTCAAGAATTAGAAAGGGCAATGCCCCGTATGCGATGGCGATCATACGTCATGTTGCTCTGAATTTATTACAGCTTACAAAAGCAAAAGGGCAGTCCATAAAAAGACTAAGAAAAATGTGTGGATGGGATCATCACACGCTGGATTTAGTCATGAACAAAAATTCTTCATGAGGTGGCCCTGATGTGGTACTATGGGGTGTCGTGATGCCCTGATGCGCTTATCCCATGTCCAACAAACCCGTGTCAAAAGAAGAGCGCCTGATCCGGCTCCTGGCACGCATTGAGCGCCTGCTCAAATCGGCTGACCGATGGAGTGATCGCACTTCGAACGTGAGGCTGATGCTCTTCGCCGCCGGAGGAATCAGCACGTTCTTTGTTCTATCCGGCGAATCCTCCGGCTGGGCCAATCGCCTCGTTGGCCTCTTTACAGTATTATTCACCGTGACGGTCGTCTATCATTCCCGACTGAAAGGGCGGATCCGTCGGATTGAACATTGGAGGGCCATCAAGGAGACCCATCTTGCCCGTCTCAGACTGGATTGGCGCTCCATCCCTCCCATCCCTCCCGGCCCCCCCGATCGGGAGGCTGCGGTTTCGGAACATCACCCCTATGCCGATGACCTGGACATTCTCGGCCCCTATTCTCTTTTGAGGCTTCTGGATACGACGGTCTCAACGCGCGGGCACGCCTGCCTTGCCGCCGCGCTGTTGCAGCCTGAATTTGTCTCCGCAAACGCGGAATGTCGGCAAGCGCTGGTTCAAGAGCTTGTGACTCGGTCCCTGCTCCGAGACAAGATCATCCTGGAGGCCAGGACGATCTCCCAAGAAGGCCTGCTGCGGACGGAGGAGATGCTAGAGGCCCTCAAGAGGTCTCAAGTTTTTGCTGGAATAAAGCGGGTCTTCATCCTGGAAGCGGCGCTTGCAGCATTGACAGCGCTCTTTTTTGTTCTGGAACAGGCCTTCGATGGCCCCCGTGTCTGGCCATCTCTTTTGGTCACCTACATCGTGATCTATCTGTTTTATGCGGGCCGCCTTGCACCCATTTTCGGTCGGGCGCTCACGCTCCGATCCGGGTTGGAACGGCTGAAACATTTACTTTGCTATCTTGAAAAGCGAAGAGACACCGACGCCCCCAAACTGCACGCCCTGTGCGCCCCCTTTCGCCAGGCCGGTTTGCGTCCGTCACAGTTGCTCCGGAAGATGGCCAGGGTTTGCGATGGTCTGAGTGTCAAGGCAAACCCGCTGGTGCATCTTGCTTTGAATCTGCTCTTCCCCTGGGATATCTACTTTTCTTTGAAGTATGAGCACCTTCGGACCCGACTTCTGGCGGTATTTCCCCTCTGGATGGACGCACTGGGTCAGATCGAAATGGCCTCTTCGCTTGCACAATTTTCCGCATCACACCCTGAATATGCCTTTCCACAGATGGATCCGGAAAGCCAGGGGTCACCCACCCTTGTTGCCGAGGAGGTGGGCCATCCGCTCCTTCCCCCTTCAAAACGGGTGGTGAACGACTTTACGTTGAGTGGACTGGGGTCGATCACGCTCATCACCGGTTCAAATATGTCGGGTAAGAGCACCTTTTTGCGGACATTGGGGATCAATGTTTGTCTTGCACAGGCGGGCGGGCCGGTCTGTGCGCGCTCTTTTTCGGCGCCGCGCATGAGAATCTTTTGCAGCCTCCGGATCAAAGATGACCTGGAGATGGGGTTGTCCTATTTTTATGCCGAAGTCAAGCGATTAAAGCAGATACTGGATGCGGCGGCTGACACGACTGCCCCGCCCGTGCTGTTTCTCATTGATGAAATTTTCAAAGGCACCAACAATCAAGAACGGATCATCGGCAGCACCGCCTATCTCAAGGCACTGGTAAAAAGTCATGGGCTGGGGTTGGTGACGACCCATGATCTGGAGCTGACGGGGCTTGCGGCAGAGAATCGGAAAATCAGTAACGCCTATTTCAAAGAATCTGTCGGAGGAGGCCTGCTGGTATTCGACTATCGGTTGCACAAAGGCCTCTGCTCCGAGACAAACGCCCTGCGGATTATGGCTATGGAGGGCCTGCCCATCGAATAGGGGTCGGTACGGAGCATCAAACCTCAGCTATTCCTAGTGAGTCCTCAGGAAAGAACTGGGACGCAGTCCGGAAGGAACGGAACGGATCGGAAGGAGGATTGATCAGGACGATGAATCAAAAGCATGGAGGTCCAGTACAAAGGGAGACTGCATATCCGCCTCATGACGGATTTCGTCAATTGAGTCCCGTCGATTTTCCCCCATGAAAAGGCGATTCGGGCAGTTGATGACGACTCCATCTTTGCCCCCCACGTTCTGATAGGCATGCACCACCCCCACCGGAACGATCACAGAGGTGGGCGCATCTTCCCCCACCACCCACTGCATTTTATGCCGGAAGGTTGGGCTTTGCGTGCGATGGTCCCAGAGAGTCAGTTTAAAATTGGACGGACCGATAAAACAAAAGTAGTCGGCCTGATTCACATGCTCATGTGGCCCGCGCGTGACGCCGGGACGGCTTAGCGAAAAATAGGCCATCACCGGCATGAAAGCCGCCGACACATCGTCCGACCGAAACAACTCTGAAAGCCACCCCCGTTCATCCACATACTTTTTCAACGCGCGGATTTCCACTCCCTCAATTCTTCCTTTTTTGAACATGTTTCCTCCCGACGAGTCTGTCAAACAGAGCAACACGATATTCCAGTTCAAGTATGAAGTGCAACAGAGGGGACTATACTGTACACGAAATACCATCTCAACGAGGATGGTTATAAGGAGGGTTCAGAATGGGGATAAAAAAGCGTCATACGAGTGAATTTAAGGCGAAGGGGGTGCGACCCCTGCGGGTTGCGTTAGCGGCATTAAGGGCATCACTCCCTTTCGGTCGAGATGACAACCCTTTGCTGAAACGTAATAAAGTTGGGCTATCACTTCCAGTGCGTACTCTGTTTTTGACCTACGGCGTCGCGCAGTCTTGGGGATCGCCTTTCATTTTTGAAAGGAGATGGTTTAAAACGGGGAAGATGATTTCAACGTTTTCCGAAACGGCCCTGGGGCTGCCGGGCAGATTGATAATCAGCGTTGCGCCTCGAATGCCACAGACGGCGCGGGAGAGGATGGCGCGCGGGTTTTTCTTAAAACCTTCCATCCGCATGATTTCGCTCAGGCCGGGCACCTGTCTCTCAATCACGGACAATGTGGCGTCGGGGGTGACGTCGCGGGGAGCGGGGCCGGTGCCGCCAGTGGTGACAATCAGGTCCATCTTCCCTGCGTCGCACCATGCGATCAGCCGCGCTCGGATGATCGCATGGTCATCCGGAATGACTTCATAAGCGACGACGGTTCCAGGCAAAGGAGCCACCAGTCGGTGCAGCAAGTGGCCGCTTTCGTCCTCCCGCGTGCCTGCGGCCCCTTTGTCACTCACGGTCAAAATGCCGACGGAAAACCGGGCTACCATAATTTCTGCTGTGTGCCGTCTTGTTTCTTCAAACCAAAATGCTCGTAGGCCGACGCGGTGGCCATCCGTCCGCGGGGTGTGCGATCCAGATATCCCCCTTGAATCAGATAGGGTTCACAGACATCTTCGAGGGTCTCTTTCTCCTCGCTGAGGGCGGCGGCCAGGGTATCAATGCCCACCGGCCCGCCACCAAATTTTTCAATCACCAGGCGAAGCAGTTTTCGATCCATCGCATCAAAGCCCGCTGTGTCGATCTCCATTTTCGAAAGGGCGTGCCGCGTGAGCGAAAGGGTAATGTGTCCGTCTGATTGGATTTCGGCAAAGTCCCTCACCCGCCGCAGGATGCGGTTGGCGATGCGGGGGGTGCCGCGCGTACGGGAGGCAATCTCCAGCGCCGCTTCCGCATCAATGCGCACGCCCAATATCTGCGCCGATCGCAGGATGATTTGCTGAAGCGCTTCCGGTGGATAAAACTCCAGCCGCCCGATCACCCCAAACCGATCCCGAAGTGGCGAGGTGAGGAGTCCCGCACGGGTGGTGGCGCCGATAAGGGTAAACCGAGGCAGGTTTAATTTCAGGGTTCGGGCGGAAGGCCCCTGACCAATCACCAAATCCAGTTGAAAATCTTCCATGGCGGGATAGAGCACCTCTTCCACCGCCGGGTGCAGCCGGTGAATCTCGTCAATAAAAAAGACATCCCCTTCCGACAGGTTGCTCAGGATGGCGGCCAGATCACCCGGATGCGAGATGGCGGGACCCGAAGTCGCCTTGATACTGGCCCCCATTTCGCGGGTGATGATGTGGGCCAGCGTGGTTTTGCCCAACCCCGGTGGACCGTAGAAAATCAGGTGATCCAGCGGCTCGCCGCGCCGCCTAGCGGCGTCGATAAAAACGCGCAGATTATCCTTCACCGCCGTCTGGCCGATATATTCGGACAGCGAGGCCGGGCGCAGGCTGACTTCCGCGCGCCGCTCTTCCTCCTGAAGTGGTGCCGTAACGATCCGTTCTTCTTTCATTCGACTCCGGCCAAGGCCTTTAACGCCTGTTTAACCAACCGCTCCAGGGTGGCGTTTTCCCCTGTCGAAACCTCCGCGCAGACCCGATCCAGCGCCCGCTTGGCGTCGCTACGGGGATAGCCCAAGTTCATCAATGCCGAAAGGGCATCTTCGCTCTGTTGATCCGACGCAGCATCGCAGCCCATGGGCACTGCGACCTCACCGGCATGGAGCGAGGCGACCTTGTCCCTCAGTTCCAGCACCAGTCGGCCTGCCGTCTTGCTTCCGACCCCTTGAATCGCCGTCAATTTTTCGGTCTTCCCGTTGCGAAGGGCGTGGATGAGTTCTGAAGACTCCATGCCGGACAAAAGACTCAACGCCAGCTTAGGCCCCACGCCGGAGACCCCCAGACAGAGCAAAAAGAGGGCCTTCTCGATGCGGGTCAAAAAACCATATAACTGAAGGGCATCCTCACGGACATGGGTATAGATGTGAAGGGTCACGATCCCCTGGAGTTCCGGAAGGCGATAATAGGTCATCAACGGAACGACGACCTGATAGCCAACCCCCCGCACATCAATAATGAGGGCTGCGGGCGACTTCTCGGTGAGGGTGCCGGTCAGCGATGCAATCATATTTACGGGGGCACATCCGATTCAGCGGATATTCCGATTCGGCGGTGCGGACGGATTTGCGGCCTGCAATCTGGCTCGAAACGTTGCGGAATGGGCGTGGCAGAGGGCGACGGCCAGGGCGTCGGCTGCATGTTCGGATGGGATGCGGGTTGTGATGGAGAGAAGCCTCCCGACCATCTGCTGGATCTGGTCTTTCGTGGCCCTGCCATAGCCGACGATCGCCATTTTGACTGCTGTCGGACTGTACTCAAAGATGGAAAGCTGCGCCATTTCTGCGGCCAATAGGGCCACTCCCTTCGCCTGGCCCAACTTTAGCGCAGACTGAACATTGTTGGCAAGAAAGGTGCTCTCCAGTGCGGCTTCCGTCGGTTGGTGCAGATCCATCACGCGACGAATGCCGTCAAAAATGACACGGAGGCGCATGGGAAACGGATCGGCCGGATCGGTCTTGATCTCCCCGAACGCCACTTGCGTCCAAGTTCCGGCCGTTGTTTTTTCGACAACGCCATAGCCGGTTGCGCCGAGGCCAGGATCAATACCCAGGATGCGCATGGCGTGTGCGGCAAAACTTTTTGGGGGTGTCGTCGAGGCGGATTTGGATCCACGCCTCGACCGGAGGGGACGAAGATCGAAAAATGGAGGCGGCGAGCGGATTCGAACCGCTGCATCGCAGTTTTGCAGACTGCTCCCTTAGCCACTTGGGTACGCCGCCGATGTTCATAATCGAACCGATCCGATTCGGATGCGGGTTTGAATCGGCTATTTCTTGTGTCGCATCTTTCTCCGCAACTTCTTATCCTTGTGTTTTCGCATCTTTTTTCTTCTCTTCTTAATCACACGAGACATACTTGATTTCCCCTCTCCATTCTGTCATCTCCGCAGGTTATTCTTCCGGTTCGATTTTCAACTCTTTTATTTTTTTTCGGAGCGTGTTGCGGTGAATCCCCAGCATTTGGGCGGCCCGGAGCTGGTTCCAGTCGGCCTCCCGCAGGACAAGCTTGAACAGCGGTTTCTCAAAGGTGGGCAACAGCAGGTGATACAGGTTCTTGCCATCTTTGCTTTTTTTGACAAAGTCGCAGAGCTTCTTCTCAATCAGGTCGCCAATACTCAGCGCCTCCTCCGCATCGATCTGCACTGGCCGCACTGGCCGCACCGGTTGTTGTTCTTCTGGGGCACTCATTCTATCATCCTGCCACGACACTGTGTTCCCTTGTTAAAACGACATAAAAAGTCGCACCCATATAGCACATTCGCCCTTTTTTTGTCAAAAAATCGGGGGTTTGTTACGGACGGATAATCGAAATAAGGGTCTTTTGGGTCTTCTGTCCAACCGAACTTCCGCAGCCCTTGCAGCGGTAGTCGTACAGTTCGCCATTTTGCAGCACCAGCAGCAGGTGCTCTGCAACCGGCATGGCGCAACCACACCGATTGCAATAGAGCAAAGAGGCGCGAAGTTGATCAAATGTTTTTTGCATTTTTATGATGTTTCCTGAACCCAATGCGATGTGGCGTCCCGCATCTTTCGGTATCGCAGGATCACCCCATGTTAAAATCGGCGTCGGTGGGTGCGCGAAGCGCGCTGCCGTGCGCAAGATTGCCGTGCGCAAGATTACCGTCCGCAGGACAGGTGATCATACCCACGGGGCTGAATGGGGCGGATTTTGCCTTCAGATGTCCTTCCGGTGATTCCGAGACGTTTGTGAACGATGACGCCGATGCGCGTCGCCCGAACGGCCCCTTCCCGGATCAGTCGTTCCAGCGGCGGATTCTTTTTTTCGGGAACAGAGAAAAGAAGCTCGTAGTCTTCCCCCCCGTTGAGCATGTACTCTATCGGATCAACTCCCGCTTGTAAAGCGTATCGTTTCAGGGCGGCGGAGGCCGGAAGCTGCGGCAGCTCCAACGCGGCGCCCACCTGGCTCTGTGTTGCCAAATGATGCAGGTCAGACGAGAGTCCGTCCGACAGGTCGATCATGGCGGAGGCGATGGCGCAGGTGGCCAGGAGACGGCCTTCTCGAACACGCGGGGAGGGGGTTTGGTGGCGTTGGATCAGCCTCCGAAATCCGCAAGTGTTCCGGCCTGATTTTAAAATATCCAACCCGGCCGCCGCATCCCCCAGGGTTCCGGTAACATAGAGGACATCTCCCACATGCGCCCCACTGCGGGTCACGATCTCTTGGGGGGGGGCTTCCCCCAGCAGGGTAATCCCAATGGAGAACGGGGCCGAGGCAGAAGTGATATTGCCGCCAATCAGGTCGATGCCCCGGCCCTCCTGCCGCATTCCCCGATAAAGCTGCGTAATATCCTGGGCGGTTTGTCGTCGGGTCAGGCCCAGCGAGACCAGGAAGGCGCGCGGCGCGCCACCCATGGCCGCAATGTCGCTGAGGTTGACCGCGAGGGCCTTCCGTCCCAGTTGTACATAGTTTGAGAAGGCCAGATCAAAATGCACCCGTTCGACCAAGCTGTCGGTGGTGACCAACAGGTCTGTTCCGGGAGAGGGCCGGAATGCGGCGGCGTCGTCGCCGATGCCGATCCGGGTTTGCGGCGACGACGTGGGCATCCGGCGCTGGATCTGCCGGATCAGGCCTGTCTCACCGAGAGGATGCGGGTGCATGGGGGGTCTTCTTCGTCGGCCCGTGGCGGTTTGATTTCTTCACCGATTTTCGCGGAGCGGGTGAGTGGCCCAAGTGACCCACGTGAACCTTCTTGGCCAACTTTTTTTGGAGCACCGTGTCGAGGACTTCATCCATCCGATCGGCAAAGACAAACTGGATGCCCTGGAGCAAATTAGGGGGGATGTCCTGGAGGTCTTTCTCATTCCGCTTTGGAATTACGATTTGGGTCATGAAGCCCCGTTTTGCCGCCAGAATTTTTTCTTTCAAACCTCCGATGGGGAGCACCCGCCCGCGCAGGGTCACTTCGCCGGTCATGGCAACATCGTGGCGTAGCGGGCGCTGTGTCAGCATGGAGGCGATCGCGGCCGCCATCGTAATGCCCGCCGAAGGTCCATCTTTCGGAATCGCACCGGCCGGAACATGAATATGAATATCGCTCTTTGTAAAAACATCGGGGGCGATCCCCAGGGCCTTTTCCTGAGATCGCACATAGGAGAGGGCCGCACTGGCCGATTCTTTCATTATATCGCCCAACTGTCCGGTCAGGATCAGCGTCCCTTTGCCCTTCATTACAGTGGCCTCAATGCGCATAATATCGCCGCCGTTGGCCGTCCAGGCCAGTCCCGCCGCCACGCCGATCTCGTCCTGTTCCGAGCGGGCCTCCTGAACAAATTTGGGAACCCCCAAATATCGGGGAACAGAAGAAGATGCGATGGCGTATTTTTTGTTTTTGCCTTCGGCCATCTGCCGCGCCACCTTCCGGAGCACACGCGCAATCTCGCGCTCCAGGTTTCGGACGCCTGCCTCCCAGGTATATTCCGTCACAATCCGGTGGAGGGTGGAATCGGAGAGATGCACCGCATCGGGTGGCAGACCATGTTCCGTGACCTGACGGGGGATCAGAAAATTGCGGGCAATGTTCACCTTTTCTTCGGGGGTGTAGCCGGAGAGGTCGATCACCTCCATCCGATCCCGCAAGGGTGAGATGATCGGATCAATCTGGTTGGCGGTCGTGATAAACAGGACGTTGGAGAGATCAAACGGAACCCCCAGATAGTGGTCCGAAAAGGTGGCGTTCTGTTCCGGGTCCAACACCTCCAGGAGCGCGGAGGAGGGATCGCCACGAAAATCGATTCCCACTTTATCAATTTCATCCAGCATGAAGACCGGATTATTCGCGCCCGCCTGTTTGATGCCCTGAATGATCCGGCCCGGCAATGCGCCAATATAAGTACGGCGATGGCCTCGAATTTCTGCCTCGTCCCGGATGCCCCCCAGCGACACCCGCACAAATTCCCGTCCGATGGCCCGTGCGATCGACTTGCCCATTGATGTTTTCCCCACGCCCGGCGGCCCGACGAAGCAGAGAATCGGCCCTTTCATCCGCTCCTTCTTTTTCTGCCGCTTCAGCTTCAGAACGGCCAGGTATTCCAAAATACGTTCCTTGACTTTTTCCATACCGTAATGATCTTCGTTGAGCACCTTTTGCGCAACAAAAAGATCAATGCTGTCTTTTGTGGACTTACTCCAGGGGAGATCGACCAGCCACTCCAGATAGGCGGACACGGTGGCAGTCTCCGCCGACTCCGGGTGCATCCGCTCCAGGCGTTTGACCTGCCGCTCCGCTTCCTGAGCTACTTTTTCCGGCATTTTGGCCGCTGTGATCTGGGCGCGGAACCGCTGAACGTCACCGGCACGGACATCGTCTTCGCCCAACTCCTTCTGGATGGCCTTGAGTTGCTCCCTTAAATAGTAGTCTCGCTGGGTGCGATCCATCTCGCCCCTGGCCTCGGAGTGGATTTTGTGCTGCATCGACAGGACATCCATCTCTTTGGACAGGAGCACATTCACCATCCGGAGCCTCTCGGACGGCTCTTCCATCTCCAGAATGGCCTGCGCCGCATCCACCTTGCATCCCAAATTAGAGACGATCATATCCGCCAGGCGGCCGGGGTCTTCCATGTTTTGGATGACGGCCAGGAGTTCCGGGACGGGGAATTTTCCGAACTCGACAACCTTTTCCACCTGCTCCCGGATGGCGCGCGTCATCGCCTCCACTTCGGGAGAGATGGCCACTGACGCAGGGGCTTCCCGTTTTTGGAGGGTGACTTCATAAAAAGGGAGGGTTTGCGTAAAGGCGATGATTCTGGCCCGCACGACCCCCTGAATGAGGACCTTGACCCGCCCGTCGGGAACCTTAATCATGCGCATGATCGTGCCCACCGTGCCGACAGGATGGAGATCCTCCGGCTGGGGCACTTCTACATCCGTCGATTTTTGGGCCACGAGCAGCACCATCTTGTGACCAGAAAGCGCAGCCTCGATGGCCCGAACGGAGGTGTCACGTCCGACAAAAAGAGGAACGACCATATGCGGAAAGACCACAATGTCCCGAATCGGCAAAAGGGGCAGGGTGCTAGGTATCTCAATAGATGGTGCGGTGTTGGGTGTTTCCATGATCGGGGGCCTCGTATGGGTAATGAAGGAATTTGATTTCAGGGTCTCGTTTCGTTTGGGCGTGGGATATAATCACAGGGGCACAGGGGCACAGAGGCACAGAGGCACGGGGTGGACAGACGGGGCTAGAGTGACAGGCTTTTTAAATAGGCACGAAAATCGGGTCCCAGTTCCGGATTTTGAAGGCCCATTTCAACGTTGGCCTTCAGGAAGCCCAGCTTGTCTCCCGCATCAAAACGGCGTCCCTGTATCAAAAAGCCGTGCATGGGATGGACCCGCACAAACGCGCGCAGGGCGTCGGTGAGTTGTATTTCATTCTGTTTCCCCAGGGGAGCCTTTTCCAGAAAATCAAAGATTTCCGGGGTGAGAAGGTATCGACCGACGATGGCCAGATCGGAGGGGGCATCTTCCGGCTCTGGTTTTTCGACCAGGTCATTGATCTGACAAAGGCCAGCCACCCCTTCTACGGGTGGCCCAGGGTCAATCACCCCATACTGGCGCACTTCCGACCGTTTGACCCGTTGAACGCCGATCACGGGAACGGGAGGACCGTGACCTTGTTGATAGGCATTGATCATTTGCTGAAGGGCCGGAACAGGATGACTCAGAATATCGTCTCCCAGTAAAACGGCAAAGGGTTCTTTCTGAATCAGGTGCCGTGCACAGAGGATCGCGTGGCCCAGACCACGGGGCTGGTCCTGACGGACGTAACAAAAATTGGCCATCTCCGAAATGCGCCGCAGCTCCTGAAGCAGCGGGTGCTTTCCTTGCATTTGGAGAGACGCTTCCAACTCGAAGGAGATGTCAAAATGATCTTCGATGGCCCGTTTCCCCCGGCCCGTCACGATAATAATATGACGAATGCCCGCAGCAACGGCCTCCTCCACGACATACTGAATCAGAGGTTTATCGACCAGCGGGAGCATCTCCTTGGGCGATGCTTTGGTCGCTGGCAGAAATCGTGTTCCCAGCCCTGCCGCCGGAATAATCGCCTTCGTGATTTGTCGCGCCAACCCCCGCCGATCTTCCATTGATCTGGCTCCACTCCACATCAAACTTCACCGCATTGTATAAAGTGGGCTTGGTTTAAGTCAAGCCACACTCCATATTGAAGTGCAACGAACACAGATTGCATTGACACTTGCCGGATGATCGTGATAGAACCGAGCGCTCAATTTTCGTATTTTCGAGGCAGACACAGGGTCTTGCTTTGACGGCTGTACGTTTGCCATCCTTAGCGACATTTTTAGCAAGGAGAAGACCATGGGAAAGTGTGCGGGAAAGTGTGCGGTGAAATCCGGGAAAATGGGGACAGACTCACCTTCTCTGGGCCGGATGGGGGCTTTGATTCTTTTGTCTCTCGCCATCCAAATGCCTGTTTCCGGCTTGGCCCAAAATCTCTCGTTTGATGCACCCACCTCCCAGTATGTCGGACCCGCTCCCGTCGCATTGGCCGTCGGCGATCTGGACCAGGACGGACATCCGGATCTCGTCGTAGCCCATGCATCTGACACACGGGAAGAACTCCGGGTCTTCTTTGGCAACGGGGCCGGTGGTTTTGGCCCGGCCACGGCATATGACGCCGGTGTGGGCGCGTCTGCTGTCGTCATCGCCGATCTCAACTTGGACAACGTCCCTGACCTCGTGGTTTCAAATCCCATCGGCAACACCGTCTCCGTCCTTCTGGGTTATGGCGACGGTGCCTTCTTCCCCGCCGTCCATTTTGGCGTTGGCACGGGTCCTTCTGCCGTCGCCGTCGGCGACCTGAATGGCGATCGAAAACCGGACCTGGCCGTGGCCAATGCCCTGAATCACACAATTTCGGTCTTGTTCGGAGATGGACAGGGGGCATTCGCCACAGCCATCCCCTACCCTGCGGGCAACGGTCCCGCCTCCATCGCCGTCGGTGATCTGAATACCGATCAAAAATCGGACCTGGCCGTAGCCAATGCCTTGAGCCATACGGTTGCAATTCTGTTCGGAGATGGACGGGGCACATTCACCCCTACCGTCCAGTATGCGGTAGGCAACGGTCCCGCATCCGTCGCCATCGGCGATGTCAACGGCGACGGGAAATTGGACCTGGCCGTGCCCAACAACCTAAGCAATGTGGGCAGCCATCCAAGCGCCATACTCTTGGCCGACCTGACGCGGGACGGACACCTAGACTTGGCAATGACCTATCTGGACAGCCCCTACATTGCCATCGTGAAGGGCAACGGTCGCGGCGCTTTTGGCCCCGTCTCGCATTTTCCCGCAGGCGGCCCATCCCAGGCTATTGCGGCGGGCGACTTTGATGCCGACGGTAAGATCGACCTGGCCATCGCCAATTATTTTAATGACCGCATTTCCCTGCTGCGAAACCTGACCTCGGATAAGGACGGCATTGCCGACCCCGTCGATAATTGCACCGACATCCCCAACACCGATCAACTCGACTCCGACGGAGATGGACAGGGAGATGCCTGTGTTTTGGATGATGACAACGACGGGGTGTCGGATATCGACGAGTTGGCCGCCGGAAGCAGCCCCTGGAATCCAGACTCCCTCCCGGAGGTCTGCGATAATCGAGACAACAATCTGGATGGCGCGGTGGATGAGCCGTTTACGAACACCGATAAAGATCAATGGGCCGACTGCGTCGATTTGGACGATGACAACGACGGCGTTTTGGATACGGATGAGGTGAAGGCCGGTTCCGATCCGCTGAATGCGGCTTCCATTCCGGAGGTCTGCGACGGGCAGGACAACGATCAGGACGGGACGGTGGACGAACAGTTTAACAATACCGATAAAGACCCGATGGCCGACTGCGTTGATTTGGATGACGATCAGGACGGAATTTCGGACGAGGAAGAGTTGGCCGCAGGCAGCGATCCTCTCAACACCGCCTCCACCCCCGATCGTTGCGACGGAATTGACAACAACCTAGAGGGTCGAATTGACGAACCCTTTACCGATACCGACGGGGATGGACGGGCCGATTGCGTCGATTTAGACGATGACGGCAGCGGCACCTCCGATGCGGATGAAATCGCCGCAGGGAGTGACCCGCTGAATATCGCCTCTTCACCCGAAATCTGCGATGGCAAGGATAACGACCTGGACGGTCAAACCGATGAGTCGTTTGTGGATACCGACCAAGACGGACAGGCGGATTGTGTGGACGCCTCCCCCCTGGGCCTCTGCGCGGGTCAAATCGTGACCCTCATGGGAAGCGACAAAGACGATGTCCTGGTGGGCACTTCCGGGGCCGACGTGATGGATGGGCGTTCAGGGAATGACACCCTCAACGGCATGGGTGGCGATGACTTCCTCTGCGGCAACGACGGGAATGACATTTTAAACGGCGGATCCGGTGCAGATTTCCTCTATGGCGGTAAGGATGACGACACCTTAAACGGCGGCAGCGCCCTGGATAGCTGCGACGGCGGCCCTCATCTGGCAGGGGATGTGGCTTCGGACTGCGAGCTTCGCATCGACATCCCGTAGTCCTGCGGACGGTTGAACCCCTCGCCAGGGGTTCGCAACCCCTCGGCAGGGGTCGCACCCCTGGGCAGGAAGACGCATGCGCTACATTTTTCGCCGTGTTCTCTATGCCATCCCGATTCTCGTCGGCGTTAACCTGCTGACGTTCATTCTCTTCTTTATCGTCAACACGCCGGACGACATGGCGCGTCTTCACCTGGGCGTCAAGCGGGTGACGCCGGAGGCCATCCAGCAGTGGAAGCAGGAACAGGGTTACGATCAACCCCTCATCTATAATCCGTCAGCCTCCGGTATCCAAAAGTTCACGCGGACAATCTTCTATGAAAAGTCGGTGCGGCTCTTTCTCTTTGAGTTTGGACACGCCGATGATGGACGGGACATCGGGCATGATCTGCGCGTCCGGATGTGGCCCAGCTTGGCCATTGCCCTGCCGGAGTTGATCGTTGGCCTTTCGTTGAATATCACACTGGCGATGGGGATCGCCTTCTTTCGTGCCACTTATATTGACACTTGGGGGATGATTGCATCGGTCGCCATGATGTCGATCTCCTCGATTTTTTATATCATCAGCGGGCAATTTCTCATCAGCAAGCTGCTGCATCTCGCACCCATTTCGGGATATGACGACGGGTCCAATGCGATCAAGTTCCTGATCCTGCCGATCCTGATTGGCGTCGTCTCCGGCATCGGCGGGGGTGTGCGCTGGTATCGCACCCTGTTTCTGGAAGAGATTAACAAGGACTATGTCCGGACGGCGCGTGCAAAGGGCCTTTCAGAATGGCGCGTGCTCTTCGGCCATGTTTTAAGAAATGCCCTCATTCCCATTCTGACGGGCGTCGTGGTGGTCATCCCGCTGCTTTTTATGGGCAGCCTCCTGAGCGAATCCTTTTTTGCCATTCCGGGCCTCGGCAGCTACACCATCGACGCCATCAACAGCCAGGATTTCGCCATTGTGCGCGCCATGGTCTTTTTGGGTTCCGTACTCTATATCGTTGGCCTGATTCTGACGGATCTGGCCTACACTTGGGCCGATCCTCGGGTGCGCCTGTGACGGACCTGCCGCAAGCCTACGATATTCATCGCTCTTATGAAGATAACTACAGGGACGGCCCCTTCATTCAAGCTGCGTCCCCTCCGCGTGGGGTGCGAAAGCCGCAGACCTTCCTCGGCTTTTCCGTCAACTCGCGTGTTGGCATTCCCGCAGGACCGTTATTGAATTCGCGCTGGATCGAAGCCTATGCCCGGATGGGCTTTGACCTGCTGGTCTATAAAACCGTCCGTACACGGGCCGCACCCAGTCATCCGCATCCCAATTGCGTCGTCTTGGACATTGATCGGCAAATTGAAGAAGCCGATTTCGGAAAACCGCTGAAGGCTGCCGTGCAGTTGCCGCGTGATGCCACACAGATCAGCATCACCAATTCGTTTGGCATGCCCTCGCGCGACCCATTCGTCTGGCAGGCGGATATTCAACGCGCAAAGACCACCCTCCAAGTGGGACAACTCCTCATCGTCAGTGTCGTGGGGACGCCCAGCATCGAACGGCCCGGCGAAGACGGGCTGGCCGAAGACTATGCCAGGGCTGCTTCGCTTGCGACAGATGCGGGCGCGCCCGTCATTGAGATCAATCTCTCCTGTCCGAACGTGGTCACCGGGGAAGGTTCTGTCTATGCGGATCCCACCCTTTCCGCTCACATTTCAAGGACGGTCAAGCGGGCCATCGGCGCCGTTCCCCTCATCATCAAGATCGGGTATATTGCCGATGCCGTCCGCTTAAGCCGCATGGTCGCCGCCAATGCGCCCTATGTACAGGCCATATCGGGCGTGAACACCCTCCCCTTTGACGTGATGGGCCAGGATGGTGCGCCAGCGCTCCCAGGACGTCTGCGCGCTGGCGTCTGCGGGTCGGCCATCCGAAAGTGCGCAATGTCGCAAGCCGCACGGTTGGTTGACCTGATCCGAAGGGAAAAGTATGATTTCTCCGTCATCGGGGTGGGCGGGGTCATGACGCCGACCCATATCCAGGACTATTTAAACCTGGGGGTGGACGCCGTGATGTCGGCCACCGGCGCCATGTGGGACCCCCTCCTGGCCCATCGATGTCCTGCGGACGGCGGTCCTGCGGACGGCAGCCCTACGGACGGCGTTGTGCTTCGCACACCTGACAACGCCACATGATTTTAACCCACCGCACAGAGCAAGTCCCATTCAATGGATCGGTTCTTTATTAAGGCATGGTTTTTGTTTGTGTTGGCGCTGGTTGCAGTGGCCATTGCGGGGATTCTCCTGACGGCGCCAAAGGCCCCGCCGCAGGTGATCTCTCCCAAAACGCTGTCTCCGCAAAAAGAAAGTTCCTCTGCAGG
>CAZQIT010000124.1:0-6737 GCA_964592995.1 uncultured Nitrospirota bacterium
GACTCGGTCAAAGAGGAGAGGGTGCTGCCGCACGGCGGTGCTGCCGCACGACAATACGCTTCGCGCACCCACGCGTGGTTATAACGGCCCTAATGCTGCATTGGACTGTGTGGCACCTCTCCTCACTTGCAGATGGACACCTATAACGGTCTCAAACAGATTGTGCCGTCGGCGTTGTGTTTGACTTGCGATGTCTGCTGTCGTTTTCCGGAAGAGACCAGCTTCCTTGCGCCCTTTTTTATGCAGCACGAAATAGCGCAGCTCGGTCCCCCCGCCCGCCCCCGCTTTGATTCACCGCAGGGATCCAAAATCAAACTTGCGCGCCACGGCGATGGATGTATCTGCCCCTATTTTGATCCGGTCACGCAGCACTGCGGGATTTACACCGACCGACCACTGGACTGCCGCATTTATCCCTTCGCCCTCATGCGCGACCCGGAGGGAGCGGTCGTTTTGGGCATCGACACCAAATGTCCCTATATCCAAGAACATGCGCAGGATGCCCAAATGGCAAAGGACGCTGATGCCGTCGCACAATTTTTGGAGTCCGGACCGATTGCGGCACTGTGGGTTGCCCACCCCGCACTGATCGGCCCCTTTCAGGACGACGTCATCATCCTGCGCCCACTGTCTACAGAATCTCACGTCGCCTCTGCGAGGGGTGCGACCTCCTCATCCGGCGAAGCCCGTCAAGACGCAGCTTTGCCGCAGGTCAGGACAGAATCGGTGGGCGTGCGAAGCATGTTGTCGTCCGCAGGACTTCAACCCTTCTCATTGGAAGCACGCGCGGTCCTTCCGCGCCACACAGGAGAGGCTCCGCTTTCGGCCTATGCCTACGCCACCCATGCCCTCTGGCAGGATCATTTTTCTTTTTATTGGGCCGAGATGTCGGAACACTTTCTGCTCTTTGCCGAGTATGACGGCTGTCTCTACATGCCTATGCCGCCACTGGGGCCGCGCGATCCCGCCCTCGTGGCCCGCTGTTTTGCCTGGATGAATGAGAAAAATGAATATGCTGCACGCATCGAAAACATCCCCGAAGGGGATGTTTTCTTTTATCAATCCTGCGGCCTGCGCCTGCGCCCTAAAGAGGGGGAGTATCTTTATCTGCGGGAAGCCCTGGTGAATCTGCGCGGGGACGCTTATAAGACACCCCGCTGGGCCTGCCATACGTTTGCAAAGAGATACCCTCCGACAGAGCGACCCTATGCCGCAGCCGACGCCGCCGACGCCCTGGCTCTTTTTTACAGATGGAAGGCGCATCGCACTGCGCGATATGACGATCCGATCTATCGGCAGATGTTGTGCGATTCGGAGGCCGTTCATCGTCGCGCACTCTCACAGGCGCAAGAGATGGGGTTGACCGGCCACATCGTTGAGGTGGAGGGAAGGATCGTTGGCTACACCTTTGGATTTCCGCTGGATGCAGACACCTTTTGCATCGCCCTGGAGGTGACGGACTTAAACCTCACCGGTGCTGCGGCCTTTCTTTTTCGCGCATTTTGCAGCACACTCACCGATTACACATGGATCAACACGATGGACGATTCGGGCCTTCCAAACCTCCGCCGAATCAAAGAGGCCTACCGTCCCGCGCGCCAAATTGCCTCTTATTCGGCGGCGATGCCGGGGGGACAACGATCTGACGAGGAGGTCGCATGTCCGGCCTGATTTTAAAACTGCGCCGCCTTGAAGGATGGTTTGGCGGCGCGGCCTTTATCTTTATCGTCGCCGGCCTGTACTTCGGTCTGGTCGCCTCGCCACCCGATTATTATCAGGGCGAAGTGGCGCGGATCATGTATATCCATGTCCCGTTTGCAAAAGGCGCGCTGCTGGCCTACACCACCCTTTTTTCGGGCAGCCTCTGGTATCTTTGGAAGCGCGATCCGGTGGTGGATAACCTCTGTCATGCGGCGGCGGGCATTGGCCTCTTCTTCACGCTGATTGCCTTGATAACCGGCTCCATTTGGGCCAAACCCACCTGGAACACCTGGTGGACATGGGACCCGAAACTGACCTCCTTTGCCGTGCTGCTGATGATCCAGGCCGGTTATCTGATGCTTCGGACGTTCATCGACGATCCGGATCGGGAGGCGCGCTACGCCGCCGTGCTGGCCATTATCGGCTTTGTGGATTTACCCATTGTTTACATGGCTGCCGAATGGTGGCGCACCCTGCACCAGCCGCTGTCGGTCTCCCTGCGAGGCTTAAGTATTGCGCGCGAGATGTTTATCCCCCTTGCGCTGATGTCAATCGGGCTATCGCTGCTTCTGGTCTACATGCTGATGGTGCGCACCCAGATGCTCTATTTACAACGGCTGCTGAAAGCCAAGCAGGGCCGACTTCTGGATCGTGTGGAGGTGGGATAATGGCGCTGAATCAATACCTTTCCGATATTCGCAACACCTTTGAGGAGCAGTTCGAGGCGCTGGTGAACATTCCGTCGGTCAGCTCCGATCCCGCGCATTCGGCGGACCTGTTCCGGTGTGCCGCATTGGGGGCCGAACTGCTGCGGGACATGGGCGCGAAGGCCGAAGTGTTGCCGACAGATGGCTATCCGGTGGTCCTGGGCGAGATGACCGTTGACCCGCGTTATCCGACCCTCACGATTTACAATCACCTCGACGTCCAGCCTGCGGAGGCGTCGGAGTGGACGCATCAGGCCCCCTTTACGTGGCGTCGGGTGGGCGACCGATATGAGGGGCGCGGGACCACCGACGACAAAGGGCCTGCCCTCACGGCCCTTTTCGCCGCGCGTTTTGCCAAAGCGGCGGGCATTCCGCTCAACCTCAAATTCATCTGGGAGTTGGAAGAGGAGGTGGGGAGTCCCCACTTTGCGCAGTTTATCAAAAATCACCGGGCGCGCCTTTCCACCGATTCTGTGGTCGTTTCCGACACGATCTGGATTGCGCGAGACCGTCCGGCAGTGCCCTATGGCCTGCGGGGCTTGCAAACGTTTCTCTTTACACTCAAGACCCATGCGAAGGATGTCCACTCCGGCCTCACCGGCGGCGTCGCCCGAAATCCGATTGGCGAGATGTGTCAACTGGTGGCCGACTGCTACGACGCCAAAACGGGGCGGGTGAAGATTCCCGGATTTTACGAAGATGTGCGTCCGGTGACGCAGGGCGATCTGGATCAGTTTTTACAGTCCGGATTTCGGACACCCCGCTATAAAAAGGCCCATGAACTGACCTCCATTCGGCCCCATCTGAAAACGGAGGCCGATCTGCTCAAGGCGATTATGGCCATGCCCACTTTTGAAGTGCATGGCATCGTGGGAGGCTATAGCGGCCCTGGCGTCAAGACGATTGTGCCGCATCGGGCCGAGGTCAAAATCAGCACGCGCCTTTCGCCAGATCAGCGGCCCGCCAGGATCGCCCGTTTGGTGAAGGCGTTTGTCAAAAAGCAGAATCCCGACGTGGTGGTCTCGGCCACGCAACAGTTGGAGCCGTTCCTGGGGCCGTGCACCGGCCCCTATGCCGATGCCGCGCGGACGGCGATGAAATCGGCCTTCGGACGCGAACCGGCATTTGTGCGGGAGGGGGGATCTATCGGCGCAGTGGTGACGATGCAGAAAGCGTTGAAGTCGCCGATTGTTTTTTTGGGGCTGAGCCTGCCCGAACATGGCTATCATGCCCCGAACGAAAACTTTGACTGGCAACAGGCCTCGGGCGGGATGGCGATGTTCGTCCGTTATTTTGAAGCGGTGGCGGGATTAGGGCCTTCGCAGAAATCCAACGATTGAAGGGATGACCGTTGCCAAGTTGGGATTCGATAATAGACATCATTAAACAGTTCGGACTGGAAAGAGGCGTTTTTCTGATCTTCTTTTTTCTAGCGCATGCGATGCTTTTTAAAGGCTATAATGATCGGGTGCAAGACCGACAAAAAGAAATCAATAGATTGGCTGTTGATAATAAAGCCTATAGGGAAATGTTTATTAGCTTATTGGATAAACATTTTGATTTTCAATCTCTCAAGGATACGCCACAATCCAAAAAGAAGGAATGACATGATATATATTTTCATCGTTCCCGTAATACTGATGTCTGTTGGCATGTTGTACCGACTGCAACGCCTCACAAAACATGACAAGGTATTATACAAATTCTGTCAACTTCGGCGTGATACAATCCAAGTGCTTCGAGAGAAGAGTTTTAATCTTACAAAGGAAGAATTTTTTTCGATCAGGGAGCTTTTGTTTACGCTAGACGAAGCGATTCACAATTATGACCGATTAAAAATCGAAATCTTTACTCTAGGAGAGTTTGTTGGTGAACATTTTCGAAAAGTAAAAGCTACAGTTACAAAAACTAAAGATACAGTTACGGTAGGGGTAGTCTCGGCGCAATTTGAGTTACCCAAAAATACAAAAATCAGAGAATTATACCAAGCCTATTTTGCCGCAATGTTTTTCGCTTTTTTTGTGTATACCCCATTTATCAGGTTCACTATAGTCCTGAATGGGTTAAAAACGCTCACCAAAATCATCGGACATTTCTTCGAAAATTTCAGGAAATACCATACAAATATCGCATGGCTTAAAGAGGAATCTCAGAAATTCGGAGTCATATAAAACGCATGGTAAAGAAGGCAAACGTGGTGATCCATTCGTATCGGCTCAAACAGACGGCTGGAGGTCCTGCCGCAGGTTAGGGCACTCACCGACACACTGATCGGTGCGCGAAGCGTATTGGCTTCCCTGCAAGGACCGTTGACCATCCAAAAAACGTTTTGCTACAATTGACAGCCACCCCATCACATCCTTAAAGGAGCCAGCCATGTCTATTGCGTCGCCTATTGAGTCTGCCCAAAAACTGTATCAGGTCATGCCAGAGCGTTTGGCGGCGGCGCGCAAGAAGTTTGGACGCGCCCTGACGCTCACGGAGAAAATCCTGGTGTCTCATCTGGACGATTTTGGCACGCAGCCCTGGCAGCGTGGCGTGGCGCAATTAGCCCTGCGGCCCGACCGGGTGGCGATGCAGGACGCCACGGCCCAGATGGCGATGCTCCAATTTATGCAGGCGGGCAAGGCGAAGGCGGCGGTGCCCAGCACGATCCATTGTGACCATCTCATCCGTGCGCAGAGCGGGGCGAAGGAAGACATCGACCGCGCCGTCTTCGAAAATCGGGAGGTCTATAATTTCCTCTCCTCCGCTGCCCAAAAATACGGCATCGGATTCTGGAAGCCGGGGGCGGGGATTATTCACCAGGTGGTGCTGGAAAATTATGCCTTTCCGGGCAGCCTCCTGATTGGCACCGACTCGCACACGCCCAACGGCGGCGGCCTCGGCGCCCTGGCCATTGGCGTCGGCGGGGCCGATGCGGGTGAAGTGATGGCGGGCCTGCCGTGGGAGGTGCTTCATCCCAAGTTGATCGGCGTGCGCCTGACGGGACAGCTTTCGGGCTGGACATCGGCCAAAGATGTGATCCTCTATTTGTGCGGCCTGCTCACCACTAAAGGGGGCACGAACAAGATCGTCGAATACTTCGGGCCGGGGGCGGCCACGATCAGTGCCACGGGCAAGGGGACGATTACCAACATGGGCGCAGAATTGGGCGCGACCACCTCGATCTTTCCGTATGACGAGAAGATGGCGGCTTACTTAAAGATCACCGACCGCGCCGATTTTGCGGCGCTGGCCGATGCGCATCGGGCGCTCCTCACCGCCGATCCGGAAGTCCTGGCCGCGCCTGCCGACTATTACGACGAAGTGGTGGAGATTAACCTCTCCACGCTGGAGCCGCACATTGTGGGGCCGCACACGCCTGATTTGGCCCACCCCATCTCGAAGATGGCCGAAGACGCCGCACGGGAGGGCTATCCGACATCGCTCAAGGCGGCGCTCATCGGCAGTTGCACCAATTCATCCTATGAAGACATCAGCCGCGCGGCCCACATTGCAAGACAGGGCCTCAAGGCGGGGCTGAAGTCCAAGACACAGTTTTTGGTGACGCCCGGCTCCGAGCGGATTTATCACACGATGAAGCGGGACGGCTTCATGCAGACGTTCGAGGAGATGGGGGCGACGGTGCTGGCCAACGCCTGCGGGCCGTGCATCGGCCAGTGGAAGCGTGAGAAGCTCCTGGACGGGGTGCCCAACACCATCGTCACCTCGTATAACCGTAACTTCCCGCGACGTAACGACGGCCGCTCCGAGACGATGAATTTCATCGCCAGCCCGGAGATGGTGGTGGCGCTGGCCCTGGCGGGCCGGCTCTCGTTCAATCCCCTGAGGGACACGTTGACGGGCGCAGATGGCAAGCCGTTCATGCTGGCGCCGCCCAAGCCCGCGCCGGAAGTGCCGCCGGGCGAGTTCGCCAGGGGCCAGACGGCCTACGTCGCGCCGCCGGAGGACGGCAGCCACATCCAGATCACCATAGACCCCAAGAGCGAGCGTCTCCAGAAACTGGAGCCCTGGCCTGCTTGGGATGGGAAGGACCACATCGGGTTGCCGGTGCTGGTCAAGGTCAAGGGCAAGTGCACTACGGACCATATCTCGCCGGCGGGCCCGTGGCTGCGATACCGTGGGCACCTGGAGAGGTTCAGCGACAACATGTTCATGGGCGCCATCAATGCCTACACCGGCGAGGCGGGCAAGACGAAGAACCAGTTGACCGGCGAGGCCGGCCAGGCGGTGTCCAAGGTGGCGCGGGCATACAAGGCCCAGGGACTGCGGTGGGTGGTCGTCGGCGACAACAACTACGGCGAGGGGAGCAGCCGCGAGCACGCG
>CAZQIT010000125.1:0-7543 GCA_964592995.1 uncultured Nitrospirota bacterium
GCATATAGAGAAAAATGGGCGAATCCCCTCCTTTTCAAGGAGGGGGAGGGGAGGTCGCAGTGTGTTTATCTTTATTTTTCGGTCTGTTTGCTTGAATGCTTTTAAACAAACCCCTCCTAACCTCCCCTTGGTAAGGGGAGGATTTAACCCCATTGCGTAATCTGGAATAAATTGACAATCCTTACAGGCAGAAGCTATAATTCGGGCCTCTTCGCAGGGGTGCGGTTTTACCGTCCGCGCAATCCGAAACAGGTCCACTTCCGAGTCATCGCGCTGAGATATGGAAAGACAGGGTCTTCTCTTTGTCGTATCGGCCCCATCGGGCGCGGGTAAGACGTCGCTGTGCAAAGGCATTGTCAAAAAAATTCCGAACTTGGCCTATTCGGTCTCCTTTACGACACGTGCGCCCCGATCCGGCGAAGTCCATGGCGAGGACTATTTCTTTGTGGACGCAACGACCTTTCGAGAACACATTGACAGAAACGACTTCGTCGAGTGGGCGGAAGTCCACGGCAATCTTTACGGGACATCGCGTGAGATTCTCATGCGTCATACCGAGCGGGGCATTGACGTCCTGCTCGACATCGACTCACAGGGCGCCATGACGCTCAAGAAAGAACATACCGAAGGGGTCTATATTTATATCCTTCCGCCTTCGTTCGACACCCTGCGCCAGCGCCTGATCGACCGCAATTTGGACGCGCCGGAAGAGGTCTCAAAACGCCTTCAACGGGCACGGGGGGAGATATGGAGCTACCGGCAATATTACTACCTGATCGTCAACCGTGAGTACGGAGACGCCCTCAAGGAGTTGGAGTCGATCATTCTGGCGGAACTGATCAAAACCAAGCGGGTGAGTCTGGCCTGGATTGAGGACGCATTCATCAAACAACTAAGCAGAGATGTCTGAGACGGGTTTCCACCCCCCGCATCGACGCGTAAACCAACCGATACAGATAAGGGGGTCGATCAAGATGGATGTCATTTCTCTCCCCATTGAAATGGGTGCTTCACCCGTCGATTCACGCTATCGCCTGGTGGTGATTGCCTCACAGCGAACACGGCAGATTACGGAAGGCGGAGCACCGTTGGTTGAATCTCGAAATGCCAAGCCGATTACGCTTGCGCTGCAAGAAATCCTGGCGGGGAAGTTGGAGATTCTCTACGGAAAAGAGGCCGTGAGGGCGCAGAACGAGGCCAAACGGTTCAGTGAATCCCTCAAGCGCACGCCGCACCCGTCAGAACGCGCCCCGGATACGGAGAAGGCCCTCAAAAAAGAGATGAGCGCCTACCTTGAAGCCTCCGCCAAAGAGAACCTTAAATCATCCGAGGATGGCTAATTCCGCGCCCGTGCATCCACTGTCCGGGAAAAAGGTGCTCTTGGGCATCACGGGGAGCATTGCCGCTTACAAATCGCTCCAGATCGTTCGAGATCTGACCTCCGTCGGCGCTCAAGTCCAGGTGGTACTCACGCCGACGGCGCATCGCTTTGTTCCGGCGTTGACCCTGCAGATTTTTTCCGGACATCCTGTTTTTACCGATCCCTTCGATCCCCACAGCGAAGTCCTTCATCTGACGCTGGCCCGCGACGCCGATCTCATCCTGATTGCACCGGTCACGGCGCATTTTATGGCCAAAATGGTGTCGGGTCTGGCCGACGACCTGCTGGGGACGCTTCTCCTGTCGGCAACAGCGCCCGTGGTGATCGCACCCGCCATGGACCTCGACATGTGGGCACATCCCGCCGTTCAACACAATGTCTCCGTTCTGCGCGAGCGAGGTGTTGTGGTGATCGATCCGGATGTCGGCCCTCTGGCCTCCGGCGCCATCGGAAAGGGGCGGCTGGTCGAATCGCACGTCATTCTGGATCAACTCCAGGCCATGTCGCACCCCCCGCAGGGGCTGAGACAACAGGCCAATCGTCTCAAGGATGACGTCGTGCTGGTCACGGCAGGCCCCACCCGCGAGGCCATTGATCCCGTCCGGTTTATTTCCAACCGATCTTCCGGAAAGATGGGATACGCCATCGCTGAAGTGGCGCAACAGTGGGGTGCGCGGGTGATCTTGGTCAGCGGTCCGACCGCACTGGCCGCACCGCAAGGCGTCACGCGGGTATCGGTCCAAACGGCGCATGAGATGCAACAGGCCGTGGAACATCACCACTCGGAAGCGACCCTTTTTGTGGCGGCGGCGGCCGTGAGTGACTACCGACCCCTGGAAAGCCCCTCCAAACTCAAAAAAACGGGTCAGCCTCGATCTCTCCTCCTGGAAGAGACGGAAGATATCCTGGGGTGCTTAAAAGGCCAAAAGGGGTCCCGCTTCTGGGTCGGTTTTGCCGCAGAAACCGAAGCCCTCATTGAAAATGCCCAAAAAAAATTGAGACAGAAGGGTCTTGACCTGATCGTCGCCAACAACGTGACACAGGCTGGCGCCGGATTTGATCTTTCGACCAATATTGCGCATCTGATTGACGCCGCCGGAAAGATCACCCCCCTTCCCCTGATGTCCAAAAAGGGACTTGCCGCCCGCATCCTGGAAGAGATTCTAACCCTGAGGGTTCATTCATAGAACATGATTCTGCTGCAAAACCCTATGAATGCTTCGACCAGGCTCAGCATGAACGGAAAAAATCAAATTATTTCAACCACTTCTCCGTTCGTCCTGAGGCTCTCGAAGGATGAACGGAGGGTTTTGCAGCAGAATCAGGATAACATCCAAGCACCTTTGCATTTCCAAAGTCGGCTATAGTACAATCTGAAAAATTTGAGGTACACATGGCCAACAGCGAGTCTGACATTCAACCTCGGCGCCTGATCGTCTCCGTTTTTTTGATCATCATCGGCGTCGTCATCGGCGTCACCCTCGTTTCCGAGCTTCATCTTCTTCCCGTTGGCCGAGCGGTCGGCGACCCCCCGGCACCTCCCCCTCTCATCGTCCATGCAGAACAGACCTTCGTCGAGATTTCAAGGGCCGTCACGCCGGCTGTGGTCAACATCTCTTCCACGCGGGTGATTCGACGGGAAGAGTCCGGGTCTCCTTTTAATGACCCATTCTTCAGGCGTTTTTTCGGAGATGAATTCCGGCATCCGGGACCATCCCAACGCAAAGAACAGGGTCTGGGCTCCGGGGTGATCGTGGATGCTGGCGGCCTGATTGTGACCAACAACCATGTCGTCGCAAAAGCGGACGAAATCAACGTCATTCTCTCCGATAAACGGGAGTTCAAGGGAAAGGTAATCGGGACCGATCCCAAGACCGATCTGGCGGTAGTTCGGATTGAGGCGGAGGGTCTGCCCACCGTTCCCTGGGGGGACTCCGCAAGGCTGGAAGTGGGAGAATATGTCCTGGCCATCGGAAATCCTTTCGGACTTAACCAAACCGTGACCATGGGAATTGTTTCGGCCATCGGGCGGGCCCATGTCGGAATCGCCGATTATGAAGACTTCATTCAGACCGACGCAGCCATCAATCCTGGAAATTCGGGTGGTGCGCTGGTCAATACGCGAGGAGAACTCATCGGCATCAACACCGCCATCTTCAGCCAAAGCGGCGGATATATGGGCATCGGATTCTCCGTCCCCAGCAATATGGCAAAATCGGTCCTGTCGAGCCTGGTCAAGGGGGGACGGGTGGTGCGCGGCTGGCTGGGGGTCTCCATCCAGGAGGTGACGTCGCAACTGGCGAAAGAGTTCGGCCTCAAAGAAGCCAAAGGCGCCCTCATTTCGGACATCCTGGCGGACAGTCCTGCAGAAGCGGCCGGATTAAAGCGGGGCGACATTGTGGTCGCACTGAACGATCAGGCCATTGAAAATGCCTCTCAGTTGCGAAATCAGGTCGCCCAGTTGGGTATTGGGACACGGGCCAAAGTTCGGGTGATCCGAGGCGGGAAAGAGAAGGCCCTCGAAATAAAAATCGAAGCGCAGCCCAAAGACGTCGCACAGGCGGAAGAGAAAGAGACGGCAGAAAACGCCCTCAGCGGCGTGCAGGTGCGGGCGCTGACGCCGGATTTAGCAAGACAGCTCGGTCTGGGTCGCATGACGCACGGCGTGGTCGTGGTGAATGTCGAGCAGGACAGTCCCGCCGAGGCCGCAGGCCTGATGCGCGGCGATCTGATCATGGAAATCAACCGGAGCGTGGTCGAAGACATAGACCATTACAACACCCTCCTGTCCGGTGCCGACGCGGAAGCGCCGCTCCTGCTCCTCGTCCATCGACAGGGACGCGCCCTCTTTTTAACGATTACCCCGAAGAGATGAAACCAGAGATTTCCGTCATGAAGATGGTTCATGCCCTTTCCCTGCTTTTGTGCGGACTCAGCGGGGCTGCGATTGGCGCCACCTATGATGCACGCCTGATCGGGGCTGTTCTGGGGTCTCTGATCGGGGCAGGTCTGGTCGGATTCGGCCTTTTTATTGAGAAACGGGAGGTCCGAAAACTGTTGTGGGGTGTTGCCGGGGCGGTTGTGGGACTTCTGACGGGTGGACTGTTCAATCAGGTGGTGCTTGCCCACTTTTCATCGGAGGGTCTCTGGGGAGCGATCCCCTTGCTCTTTTTTGCCTATATCGGCCTCCTCTTTGCGCTCAGAGTCGAGAAAAATCCTGAAATCCTCCAGAAAGACATCCCTTCGCAGGAGACTGCGGCCAGCCCGCCCAACAGCAAAATTCTGGACACCAGCGTGATTATTGACGGGCGGATTGCAGACCTGGCCCAAACCGGCTTTTTGGAGGGGGTCTGCATCCTTCCTCTCTTTGTCTTAAAAGAGCTTCAGCATATTGCCGATTCCTCCGATTCGATCAAGCGCGTCCGCGGTCGGCGCGGTCTGGACATCCTTCAGCGGATTCAGAAAATGGTCGAGATGGATGTCCGCATTGTGGACGACGATTTCCCGCTCATTCGGGACGTTGACTCCAAGATCGTCGCTCTTGCAAAACGGATGTCGGCCAAGGTGATCACCAACGACTTTAACCTCAACAAGGTGGCCGAGCTGCAAGGGGTGCCCGTCCTGAACATCAACCAGTTGTGCAACGCCCTGAAACCGGTCGTCCTCCCCGGTGAATCCATGACGGTCTTTATTGTTAAAGAGGGCAAGGAGTCGGGTCAGGGCATTGCCTATCTGGACGACGGTACCATGATTGTCGTGGATGAGGCGCGTCGGTGGATCGGCAAAAATATTGACGTCGTGGTGACGAGCGTTCTGCAAACCACAGCGGGGCGAATGATCTTCACCCGGATGCGTGAGGGGGCGGAACGGGAAGCCTATCCTGTTGCGCGAAGCGGTTGAAGGTAAAGAGAGTCTACGCCATCGTCCCCGCCGCTGGCATGGGCAGGCGAATGGGGGGATACTTCGAACCAGACGGGCCAATCGGCGTTAAAAAACAGTTTTTACCCCTCCACGGGGTTCCCCTCCTCGTTCACACCCTGACCCGCTTTCAACAATCTCCGCGAATTACCCAGATCATCCCTGTGGTTCCGCAGGATGATCTCGCGTCCGTTACCGCACTGTTGTCCGAATATGCTTTCAGCAAAGTCACCCCCGTGCTCCCCGGCGGGGCCACACGCCAGGACTCCGTCCAGGCCGGGATCACTTTTCTGGAACAGGAAGCCACCCCGGACGACATTATTCTGGTGCATGACGGCGTTCGTCCGTTCGTGTCGCCATCGCTTATTGCGCAGGTGATCGCCGCAGCAGAAAAGTTCGGCGGTGCGGCGGCCGCACTCCCCATCACCGATTCTCTAGCGCGGGTCTCCCCTGCGCATCTTGTTGAAGAGAGCGTCTCCCGAACCCATCTGTGGGCCATGCAGACCCCGCAGGCGTTTCGCTACAAAATTCTAAGCGCGGCCTGTCGGCAGGCCACTGCAGATGGTTTTTACGCAACGGATGAAACGGCCCTGGTGACGCGCATCGGCCAACCCGTTCACTGCGTGGAAGGAAGCGCTGAGAATATCAAAATCACCACGCCTGCGGATTGGGCCGCCGCCGAACGGTGGCTTTCCAAACGCGTGCCACAGCCATGATGAGAGTCGGAATCGGCTATGATGTCCATCGGCTGAGCGAAGGTTTCCGCTGTATACTCGGCGGTGTCCATATCCCTTTCGAGAAGGGATTATCGGGCTATTCCGACGCGGATGTCCTGCTGCACGCCATCTGTGATGCCCTGCTGGGGGCTTCGGGCATGGGCGACCTCGGACGATGGTTTCCGGAAGGCGACCCCCAATGGCGGGGGATTTCCAGCCTAGTCCTGCTTTCGCATGTGGCGCGGCTCCTGACCCAGGCAGACTGGCGGGTGGTCAATATCGACGCGGTCATTATTGCCGAGGCGCCGCGCATTGCGCCCCATACAACACAGATGAAGCAAAATATCAGCCAACCCCTTTGCATCACCCCGGATGCCGTCAACATCAAGGCGACCACGAATGAGCGGATCGGTTTCATCGGGCGCGGAGAGGGGATTGCCGCACAGGCCGTCTGCCTCATCGAAAAATTCCCAAAAGCCCCCCCCCAATAGTCCAAAGATGAAGATGCGGAACATCGCGATTCTGGCCGTCATCCTCTCGCTGGAAGTCGTCCGTCCACGGGGTGCGGTGGGTGCGGCACCGAAGGCCGAACGCTGGCCATTTTGGGAGGCGTCCAACCCACACAGCCTCACCGTCATTGATCACCACCCCTTAGATCAATTCCTGTCCCGATATCTGATCGCGCCGCACCCAAGCGGCATCCATCGCGTCCGCTACGCCGATGTGACCCCCACAGATCGAAAACAACTGAAGGCGTATTTGGCGTCTCTTCAGTCGGTGGCGGTGCGTCGGCAAAATCGCGCCGAGCAGAAGGCCTATTGGATCAACCTCTATAACGCCCTGACGATGGATGTGATCCTGGATCATCCGAAGGTGAAAAGTATTCGAGACATCTCCGACGGGCTGTTTTCTCGCGGTCCGTGGAGAAAAAAACGGCTCCTCATTGAAGGGGAAGGGGTCTCTCTGGATGATATTGAGCATCGGATTCTCCGGCCCCTCTTTGCCGATCCCCGGATTCATTACGCCGTCCATTGCGCCAGCCTGGGTTGTCCCAATCTCATTCCTGTGGCGTTCACGGCCGAAAACACCGACCGCCTGCTTTCAGAGGCTGCACATGCGTATGTCAACCATCCTCGTGGCGTGACCATCCAGTCGGGACAGGTGACCGTCTCCAGCGTCTACGTCTGGTTTCAGGAAGATTTTGGCGGCAATGATGCGGGTGTCCTGGCCCATCTCCGTCAATATGCTGACGATGCGCTTCGCGTTCAACTCAAGGACATCCATCGCATTGCCAATCATACCTACGACTGGGGCCTCAATCGCCCTTGATTCGCCAGAGAACGCTGGACTTGAAAATCGTTCCCGGAAGCAGTATATTTCCAATTGTCCGGCAAGGGTCGTTTGACGCGGTAGAGACGCAGCGTATCCAAAACAATAATTTAAGGAGAAGATGAGATGAAAAAGGTGATGATGTTCCTGATGGCCGGTGTTGTTGCGCTGGCATTTACCGCAACCGTACAAGCTGGAT
>CAZQIT010000126.1:0-10064 GCA_964592995.1 uncultured Nitrospirota bacterium
CAAGGCGGATTTGTTCTCGGCGTACCAGCGTTGCGGTAGAGGAGGCCAAACGCAATAGCCATGCGGGCATTTGCCATTTTCCATGCAGTAACGGATACCAATGCGAATAAGAAACTAACCCACTGATTCTATTGTGAAATATGTTTAGAACAAATTAGCCGTGACTGGCAGGCCCTCTCAAAAAACATAAACCAACTATTTGTCATTTCGACCGAAGGGAGAAATCTTATCTCCAAAGAACACTACAATAGAAACAGATTTCTCCCTTCGGTCGAAATGACAACCGATATGTTTCTTGACCGCACCCAGCCGCTTCAGGCCGGTATACCACCCTAACAGGGCAATAACAGCGGCCCATTTATGGTTCGACAAGCTCACCCTGAACGGTTCGTCTATGCGTTCCGTTCGCCCTGAGCCTGTCGAAGGGTTAACTATTTCAATGGGTTCCGTTCATAGTTCGACAAGCTCACCACGAACGGTGTGTGTACAGATTGATGAAACGCTATACGAGGACGCTGGGCCTCCCCTACTTTAGTTCAGGGACTTCACGCCGTTTGACGGAGGTGTAGTTGGCAAGGTAGGTAAACAGACGCATCAGGCGGCTTCCCTGCCGGTTCTGGTCGATCCAGTGGCCGATCAGACCGATGGTGCGCGACAGGATAAAAAAGCCGTTGAGCGATTCGACCGGGAACCCAAAATCGACCAAGATCGCCGCCATCGCACCATCCACGTTGAGAATCAGGGTCTCCTTTTTGGAGGTCGTTATCTTCTCAACGGAGAGGGCAAAGTCCAGATGGGGCGTCTGCAGGCCTTGTGACTTCACAAAGCCCACCAGCTCCCGCACCCGTTTATCGGGATTGCTGACACTTTTGACCCGGTGGCCGATACCGGGCACCGGTCCGACGTTATTTTTCATGTGAGAGAGAAAGGCTTCGGGGGTGAGTTTTTTGTCGACACCATATTTAAACCAGCGTCCCGCATCCGTGACGGCGCCGCCAAATCGAGGGCCGATCATCAACAACCCCGCCGCAACGGACTGGGCCATCTGAATCCCCGCGCAGGCCGCAATAATCGTCACCAGTGCGCCCGACACACAGGGGCCATGATCCGCAGAGAGCATCATGATCCGCTTGACCACCTCCGCTTCCACGGGGCGAATCAGCCGTTTGTTCCACAGCAGGCCGATGACATGCGGAACATGATAGCCCTTGTTAATGAGTTCGGACGCCGCATAGCCGCAATAAAGCGGTTCATCCCCACGATCGTCGCAAATACTGGATTTGAGCAGGGGTTCCACAAACACATCGCCCGCCTGAATCGCCTCCTCCACCCGCTTCGGGAGCTGCGGCAAGGCGGCGGCATGGCCATCTGATATCGACCGCACCTCTCCCCTGACGAGCATCTCTTCATAGGCTTGCTTGATGGCGGGACCCAACGCGCCGAATGTGGCGGGCACCGTCGCGCCTGCCGTCCTGAGTTTTTCTGCCTTGCTGCGGGCGGAGCCTTCGCCATGCTGCCCCTCTTTGGCGCCCGCATGTCCAAACTTCATTCCCCTGGGGAGTTGCTCCTGGCAAAATCCGGAGACGACCGAGAGGAGTTGAATTCGGCGTTTTTTGGCGCCATACCAGGCGGCGGCCCGCTCCTCCAGGTCGCCCCCCATCTCTCCCACCATGACCACCGCACGGGTTTGCGGGTCCGCTTCGAACATCTCAAGATAGGTGGCGTAATCGGAGCCGGGATAGGTATCTCCGCCGATGCCGATGGCGGTTGTTATCCCGTCGGCAAACTGACTGCAAATCCAGATGATCTCGTTGAGCAGCCCCCCCGACTTGGTGATCACGCCGAAGGAGCCGGGCCGATGCAGCTTGGAGAGCACCAGGTTGTCAAATGCGCCTCCGACGACCCCCAGCCGACATTCACCGGCAGAGATAATACCGATGGAAGAAGGCCCGTTAAAAATTTTGCCTTTGCGGTTTGCTTCCAGCGTCAGGCGTTTGGCATCTTTTTCCGGAACCCCTTCCGTAATCATTGAAATCAGACCAATCTGAGGGGCCGACAGGGCGTCCATCGCCGCTTTGTAGGCCCGGTCCGGGCCAACATAAATCAGGCTGGCGTTAATTTCTGGGTGAGCGGCGGTGGCTTCGGAAACGGTGGCGTAAATGGGAACGGAGCACAACACGCTCCCCAGGGGAATTTCGGCCGTTTTCCCTGCGTCCGGAGGAAAAACAAAGGCCAGCACGTTGAGCGGATTTCGGGTGAGGTGACAGAACTCCGCCATCCGACGCGCCGCATTCACCCCCGCCGGACCTCCCTGTATGACAACACGTGTTTGCTGATTGGCCAAAATACTCATGCGCAAGCTCCCTTCATTGCATAGTCCACAATATCTGTCAGCGGGGTATAGCGGTCGTAGACATGGATGTCAAAACCTTCTTCTTCCAATGCCTTCATCGCCGCAAGACCCTCTTTTTCGTAAGGGCCGCCGCGACGCACCCAGATTTCTACCCCCTCCAGTTGTCCCGCCTGTCTGGCTTTGCGAAAACCGGCGATAATGCCCGAGAACGTTTTCTTGACGTTTGTAAAATTGGCGATGGCGCCACCCACGATAATCCGCCGAATGCCTTTGAGAGCGCAGATCCGCTCCGTCAGCGCTTCGACCGCCCAGTCGGGTGGATCACCCGAATATTCGGCATAGTTGGCAACTTTCCCGCCCCCGGCCAGCACAGCATCGGCATAATAAACGGATGCGCCGCCGCCTGCGGGCAGGAGCGCTGTATCGCCACCTGGAATCTCAATAAACTTCACCGATCCCTTGATGCGGGAGTCGATTTCCATGATCGCCCGTTCGGCCTGGGTATAGGGACGCCCAAACTCTGAGGCGTAGGTGAAGTTCCAGTCCGGATGACGGAAGCGCGCATCGGCATCCACCATCGTGACGGCATCCAGCGCCACCAACTCGCCATCCGATTCCCGCACCACCAAGGGATTAATTTCAATATAGGTACCATCCTCCTGGTCGTAGCATTGATAGAGTTTGAGGGCAAAATCAGCGACCTTTTCAATGAGTGGACTGGGGAATCCGGCTTCTTTGGCCAGATTCTCAACCTGATCGCCTGACGGCTCGGAACCGGTCGGAATGGCAATGGCGCCGACGCGATCCCAATGGGCCTCCACGTCGATGCCGCCCATCCCCATCAGCAGTTCAACCCCATCCCGCGTGGATTTGACCGCCAGATAATATTCCGCTTGATGCGGAATTTCTTCGGAGATAATGACCTGAGAGATGGGCATACCCCCGATCTCTCGTCCGAACATTTCCATGGCCGCCGATTTGGCCTCGGACAGATTCAGGCCCACTTTCACCAGTCCCAGCTTCATGCGCGAACCGACGGCCTCGTGTGCCTTAACCACCAGACGCGACTCCCGGAGCCAAGCATTGGCGGCGGCCAATCGATCCAGATGATCCGCCTCTGTGATGACCACATTGCGTGGAACCGCCATGCCCCACTTTGAAAGCAGGGCCATCCCCGGCCCCTCCAATACCTTTGCCATAATCGCACCCTCCAAAAAATGATTTGCCAAAAAATGATTTGCTGAATATAGGTGGCCTATTCCGTTGTTGTCAAGACTCGAACAAAGCGTTCAATTTTGCGAAAAAATCGGGAAATGAGGTGGCGATGCAGGCCGTGTCGTCGATTTCCACGGTCTCCTTCGCCGCCCATCCGGCAATGATCAGGGACATGGCGATGCGGTGATCTCCCGCCGTTTTACATCGGGCGCCATTGAGCGATCCCTTGCCGTGAATGCACAAACCGTCGGGAAAGAGGTCAACCGAAACGCCCATGGACTGCAGGGCATCGGCCATCACCTGAATCCGGTCACTCTCCTTAACGCGCAATTCGGCCGCGCCACGAATATGGGTTTCCCCCTCCGCCATCGCCGCAGCAATGCACAGGATGGGGAATTCGTCGATCATTCGAGGGATGATCTCTCCCTCAATCCGCACCCCGCGAAGCGGACGGTAACGGACGCAAAGATCAGCCACCGGTTCGCCGCAGCACTCGGGGAGGGGGGTCACCTCAATGCACGCGCCCATTTGCCTCAGGATTTCCAAAATGCCGGTACGGGTTGGATTGACGCCGACGCGCCGGAGGTGGATTTGGGAGCCTTCCAGAATGGCGCCGGCCACCAGAAAGAAGGCGGCGGAAGAGATATCCCCCGGTATGTCAATCTCTTGGCCCCCAAATTCAATGCCGCCTTCGACCGTGATCCATCCCTCTTCTTCTTTGAGGGGCACGCCAAAATAGCGCAGCATCCGTTCGGTATGATCGCGCGACGGGCCGGGCTCACGGATACGGGTTTTGCCAGCTACGGTCAATCCCGCCAAAAGCAGTGCCGACTTGACCTGAGCACTGGCGATGGGCAGGGAATAGTCGATGCCTGCAATCTCGCCGCCCGAAATAGCCAGTGGGGCGAAGGCGCCGTTGGCACGCCCAAAGATAACCCCACCCATCTGACGCAGCGGATCAACCACCCGGCGCATCGGACGGCGCAGCAAGGAGGCGTCTCCCGTCAACACCGAGAAGAAGGGTTGTCCGGCCAGCAGCCCGGAAAGGAGGCGGAGGGTGGTGCCCGAATTACCGCAGTCGATGATATGGGACGGTTCAGAAAGGCCATGCAGCCCCTTTCCTGTAACACGCAGGATGGGTATGGGGCCATCTGATTCCGATGTGATCGAAATCCCCATCTGTTGAAACGCGGCAAGCGTACGGATGCAATCTTCGGAGGGAAGATAGCCTCGGATGACGCTTGTTCCCTGGGCCAGTGCGGAGAGGATGATGGCGCGATGCGTAATGGACTTATCCCCTGGAACCGTGAGGGTTCCGATCAGGGGGGGCGTGACGGTCTGTGTCATAACGTGAAGTCGTGTCGTCAGGTGATTTTTTGCCGGATCAAACGGGCGCGATCCAGGATTTCGATCAGGCCCGCACTGTCACGGGCGATGATCTTTTTTTTCAGGGTTTCCAGTACCCCCTGATAGATGTCGATCATCTCCACGATGCGCTCTCCGTTGAGCAGAAAAATATCCCGCCACATGTCGGAGGCGCTGGCCGCGATGCGCGTAAAATCGCGCAGACCGCCTGCGGCAAACTGGACCGGGTCTTGTTTTGCAATGCGTGGAGAAAGCAGGGTTTCCATCAGGGCATAGGCCACGAGATGGGGAAGGTGACTGACCGCCGCCATGATCTGATCGTGTACCAACGGGTCCATCTCGGTGACGGTTGCGCCGAGGCTCTTCCAGAAGGCCGCAACCTTCTTGAGGGCCGCAGGCGGGGTGCGGGGCGTGGGGGTGAGGATGCAGCGCATGCCCGAGAACAAATCGGCCGAGGCGACCTCTACCCCTGATTTCTCGCGTCCCGCGATCGGGTGTCCCCCCACAAATGCAACCTGCGACGGCAGCAATGATTCGATCTTTTCGACCCATTTCCCTTTTACGCTACCCACATCGGTGACGATGGCCCCTTCTTTCAGATGCGGGCCAATGGCACAGACAATCTTCTCGAATGTCCCCACGGGGGTGGCCAACACGACCAAATCGGCCCCCTCCACCGCTTTCTGCGGAGAGAGAAAATAGCGGTCAATGGCGCCCAGGGTGACTGCGCGTTGAAGTTCGCCTCGTTTTTTCCCATATCCGACCACGACGCGGACCAGATGTTTCCGTCTTGCAATCAATCCCACCGATCCGCCGATAAGACCCACGCCAATAATTGCCACCTGTTTGAACAATCCTGATTGCATATGTTTATCCTGTCCCTAACGACTGACGACTGACCCCTGTTCCTATATGTCCCTGTCGCAGGCGTGTGCGATTCGTTTGAGTTGAACCATGAGCGCCTTGAAGTCGGACGGGAGCAGCGCCTGCTCTCCGTCGCAATAGGCCTCGGCGGGATGAGAGTGCACCTCAATCAACAGCCCATCCGCACCCGCCGCAATGGCGGCCTTGGCCATCGGGGCCACCAGTTCGGTCTTGCCGACGGCGTGACTGGGATCAACGATGATCGGCAGATGCGACAGTTTACGAATGACGGGGATGGCGGAGAGGTCGAGGGTATTGCGCGTCATCGTCTCGAAGGTTCGGATGCCCCGTTCGCAGAGCATCACCTTGTGGTTTCCGGCAGCCAGAATATATTCCGCCGAGAGGAGGAATTCCTTGATGGTCGCGGAGAGGCCCCGTTTGAGCATGACGGGCTTGTCATAGGATCCGACTTCCGAAAGGAGCCGAAAGTTTTGCATGTTGCGGGCGCCAATCTGAATGATGTCGGCATGTTGCATCATCAGGGGCATGTCCCGTGGGTCCATGATTTCGGTCACGATCAGAAGGCCGGTCTTTTTTTTGGCTTCCGCCAGATATTCCAGGCCCTCTTCCCCCAACCCCTGAAAGGCGTAGGGAGAAGTACGTGGCTTGAACGCCCCGCCCCGCAGGATCACGGCCCCCGCCGCTTTTACATCCTCTGCAATGGAGATCAGTCGCGTCTGGGTTTCGACCGAGCAGGGACCGGCCATGATGACCAGTTTCTTTCCGCCGATCTTGATCCCACCGACATCCAGGATGGTATCGTCCGACTTGCATTCCCGACTCACCAACTTGTAGGGGGAGAGGATCGGGAACGCATCCTCCACGCCGGGAAGTGCGGCCAGCGGTTTACTCTGGAGCGCCCGTTCGTCTCCCACGACGGCAATCACGGTACGTTCCGTCCCCTTCAGGACATGCGGATTTAATCCCATTTTTTTAATCTCTCCGACGATATGTTCACGAGCGGATTCGGTGGTACCCGGCTTTAAAACGATAATCATGCGCTTCTCCTTTATTCTTCCATCGCTTCTTTGAGCGATCGGATAAATCGGCGGTTCTCTCCGGGGCGGCCAATCGTAACCCGAAGGTGTGCCCCTTCAATATGACGAATGATGACCCCCTGCTTTAGGAGTCGGGTGTAGATGTTTTGGGCGACTTTCAGGGTTGGCATATCAAAGTAAATGAAATTGGTCTCACTGGACAGATAGGGGATGCCCATGCTGTCAAACTGTCGGTTTAAGAATGCGCGCCCTTCCCGATTGACGGCCAGAGAGCGCGCCACATGCCGGTCATCTTTGATCGCCGCAAGGGCCGCCTGCTGCGCCAGGACATTGGTGTTGAAGGGTTGGCGCACCCGATTGAGGTCGCTCACCAACTCCGGCGATCCGATGCCATAGCCAATGCGCAAACCGGCCAAGCCGTAAATTTTGGAAAAAGTCCGTAGCCGGATCAAGGAGGCCCTCCCCTGCAGCAGGGCGAGGGTATCGGGAAATTCGGAATCGGTCGCATATTCGGCATAGGCCTCGTCAAAAATCACCAGCACCCGCCTGGGAAGACGGGCCAGAAACCGCGACACCGCCTCCCGCCGTACAATCGTGCCCGTGGGGTTGTTGGGATTGCAGATGAAAATGAGTTTTGTTTTGGGTGTGACGGCCCGCGCCATCGCAGAAAGGTCGTGTCGGCCTTCATGCAGCGGCACCTGAATGGGCCGACCGTGGCCAATGGTCACCATCAGTTGATAGAGTGAAAAGGTCGGGGCAGCCATGATGGCTTCGTCGTCTGGCAAGATGAATGCGCGCACCAGAAGCTCAATCACCTCGTTGGATCCATTCCCCATGATGATCTGTGTGGGGGCCACTTTCCACAGCAAGGCCAGCGCCTCGGTGAGGGCATATGCCCCCGCATCAGGATACCGTGCGACCCGGCTCAAACTGCTTCGGAGGGCGGCCAGGGCTTTGGGCGAAGGCCCCAGCGGATTCTCGTTCGAGGCCAGCTTGATCGATCCGGTGATTCCCAACTCGCGTTCCAGCGCTTCCAGCGGTTTTCCGGGCGTGTAAGGGATAAGCGATGCGATATGGGGGGCGACGCGAACCGCCCTGGCCGCGCCACCGGTTCTGGCCGTGCCACCTGCCCTGGCCGTGCCACTCATGAGCGTCGCTCCGCCATGGGGTAGGAACCCAGCACTTTCAGGGTAATCGGTCCCGGTTTAAAATCGTTGAGGGCGCACTGGATGACTTCGTCTTCGATGTGGCCTTCCATGTCTACATAGAACAGATATTCCCACGCCTTCCTTCGGGAGGGGCGGGACTCGATTTTGGTCAGATTAACGCCATGTTCGGAGAAGGGGCGAAGCATTTCATACAGGGCGCCCGCCCGATCCTGCGTGGAAAACAAAACAGAGGTTTTATCACGCCCCGTCCGTTTGGGATATTTTTTGGAGATCACCAGGAAGCGCGTGACGTTATTCAGATGGTCTTCGATCCGGTTTTTAATAATGACCAGATGATACAACTGCGCTGCAAGCTCTGATGCGATGGCGGCCATTTCGGGGTTATCCTGGGCCAGTTCGGCAGCACGAGCCGTGCTCCCCACTTCGGTAATCCGAACATGCGGCAGATGTGTCTCTAAAAATATCTTGCATTGCGCCAGGGCTTGGGGGTGTGAACAGACCTGTCGGATATCTTCCATGCGCCCGGACTTCGACAGGAGAGCGTGCGAAACTTCCAGTAGAATTTCTCCAAAAATTTGGAGCGGGGAATCGACAAAAAGGTCAAGGGTGTGGTTGATGACCCCCTCGGTGGAGTTCTCAATGGGTGCCACCCCAAAGTCTGCCCTGCCCCGCTCCACCTCGCTAAACACTTCTTTAATGCTGTTGACGGGCAGGTCGGATACGGACTGTCCGAACCATTGCGTGCAGGCCATGTGGGTAAAGGTCGCTTGGGGACCCAGATAAGCCACCGTCACCGGCCCTTCCAGGGCGCGGGATGCGGAGATGATCTCTCTAAAAATACTACGCACCGCCCCATTGGGGAACGGCCCTGGATTCAGATGCGTCAACCGTTCATAGATTTCCTGTTCACGCGCCGGGGCGTAAAAACCCGCCTGATCTCCGCTTTTGAGCTTACCGATCTCCTGCACCACCCGCGCCCTGTTGTTCAGGAACGCAAGGAGCTGGAGGTCGATTTCGTCAATTTGACCGCGCAACGCCGTGAGCCGATCGCCGTGGCCGCGCCATTCGGTTGTTTCCAAGTGATTTATTTCCATATTCTTAAAGCCATTTGAGAAGAGGTGGGCGTATCCCAATGGGATTGAGGGCCCAATCGACACCCTCCCGCAGATTCAGTTCGTTTTCCATCATTTTGGATGAACCCTTAATGTCGAAAGTGTCGGATTCCGGTCAGTACCATGGCCATCCCTTGTTCGTCCGCCGCCGCAATGACTTCGGCGTCGCGGATGGAGCCGCCTGGCTGGATGACCGCCGTGATGCCGGACTTGGCCGCTTCGTCGATGCCGTCCCGAAAGGGGAAGAAGGCATCGGAGGCCATCACGCAACCCGCCGTGGGGGCCTGCGCCTTCAGGGCGGCGAGTTTGACCGAATCCACCCGGCTCATCTGTCCCGCCCCGATGCCAACGGTCTGTCCACCCGCCGTGGCCGCGCCACCGCGCGCAAAGACAATGGCGTTGGACTTCACATGTTTGCAGACTTTCCAGGCGAACAACATCGCCGCCATCTCTTCCGGTGTGGGCGAACGTCGGCTGACGACCTTCAGTACCGACGGATCGTCAATGCGCGCCATGTCGGATTCCTGCAACAGCAGCCCCCCGCTGACACGCCGCACATCCCATGTATGGCTACTGGAAAAGGCATCGCTTCCTGCGGAAAGCACTCGCAAATCTTTCTTCTTTTGAAAAAGGGCCAGGGCATCGGGCGCAATCTCCGGCGCGATCACCACTTCGGTAAACGTGCCGCTGAGGGCTGTGGCTGCCGCAAGATCAATGCGGCGGTTGAACGCCACCACACCGCCAAAAGCCGAGACGGGATCGCACGCTTTTGCTTTTTGGTAGACTTCGGCTAGGTGTTCGGATGTGGCTGTGCCACCTGCCGTGGCCGCGCCACCCGCCGTGGCCGCGCCACCTGCCGTGGCCGCGCCACCTGCCGTGGCCGCGCCACCTGCCGTGGCCGCGCCACCTGCCGTGGCCGCGCCACCTG
>CAZQIT010000127.1:0-16286 GCA_964592995.1 uncultured Nitrospirota bacterium
ATCCGTGGTGCGTATTACGGAGAGGAGGTTTCCAACGGCATCGTAGTTATAGGTCGCAACGCCCCCCGCATCGTCAACGACCTGATGGAGGCGGCCCAAATTGTCGTACGCATAACCAGCCTCGGCGGCCCTGGAGGCCGCCGCCATTCCCAACACACAGGCGGAGAAGAATAACGCGCAAAAAGTATGGCGCAAATACGAGATCAACCCCGCCCCCCGTTAAAGCCAAAACGTGTCGTGATCTAACCCTCGTGCGTACCCGACTTCACAATGCAGGTGAGATCGTGGCACCTTACAGGGCACCCAGATTAGGTGTCAATACCTTCTCGACGATTCGGCGGCCCATCTCCCGTGTGCCGATGGCGCGCGTGCCATCGGCGGCGATGTCGGCGGTGCGGTAGCCTTCCGTGAGAACGCCCAGAACTGCCTGTTCAATGGCGTCGGCCTCTTTGTCCAAGCCAAAGGAATACGAAAGCATCATGGCGGCGGAAAGGATTGTGGCAATGGGGTTTACGATGTCGCGTCCTGCAATGTCCGGCGCACTGCCGTGGATCGGCTCATACATCCCCCGACTCCCCGCGCCGAGGCTGGCCGAGGGGAGCATCCCGATGGAGCCGGTCAGCATCGCCGCCTCATCCGACAGGATGTCGCCGAAGAGATTGGTCGTGACCAGCACGTCAAACTGCTTCGGATTGCGGATGAGTTGCATGGCGCAGTTATCGACATAAATATGCGACAGCGCCACGTCGGGGTAGTCCTTGTGTACGTCGGTGACGACCCGCCGCCACAGCTCGGTGCTCTCCAGGACGTTGGCCTTATCCACCGACGTCACCTTCTTTCGGCGCTTTCTGGCCGCCTCAAACGCGACCTTTGCAATCCGCACGATCTCCGGCGTGGTGTAGACCTCGGTATTGATCCCCCGTTCGCCCCCTTCGTACTTTTCGACACCGCGCGGCTGGCCAAAATAAATGCCGCCGGTCAGCTCTCGAACAACCATCAGGTCAATACCGTCGATCACCTCCCGCTTGAGCGTGGAGGCGTCGGCCAGCATCGGGAAGAGTTTGGCCGGTCGCAGATTGGCATACAGCCCCAACTGCTCCCGAAGCCACAGCAGCGCCCGCTCCGGTCGAATCGAATAATCCAACCCCTCCCACTTCGGCCCGCCAACCGCCCCCAGCAGGATGGCGTCGGCGGAGCGCGCCATTCGCAGGGTGTCTGCTGGCAGGGGCATGCCGAAAGAATCCAGCGCCACACCGCCAACCATGCCTTCTTGAAAGGTGAAGGCATGGCCAAACCGACGCCCGACCGCCTCAAGCGCCGCCACCGCCTGCGGCACAATCTCCACCCCCACCCCGTCTCCGGGGAACACCACAATATTCATTTTCACAACCTGTCCTCCAAAAAAAAATAATTGACCTGCCACACGCTTTCGTAATACGAACGAGAACAGGGCGTCAAGTCGGGGCGCACATCCACCAGGGCGGATTTGTTCTCATGGACGAGCCCTCAAGGCTACAGATTCAACGAAACAGCAGACGCTGCCTCCGTGCGTCATTTTTGACATACCCCCTCTTATGGAGTAATCTATGTGTAGATAAATAACACCCCTTAACAGGAGGTTTACTTTATATGCCCAAGGTGAATTTTGTGATTGACGAGACCGTGCAGCAAGAACTCCGCAAAATGGTTCCGTCGCGCCAGAGGAGCAAGCTTGTGAATGAGGCGATTAAAAAGGAACTGCTCCGAATCAATCGGGCGGAGGCATTTCGTGAATTAGGAATCATAAAATAATTACATGGACTTTTAAGTATCTGTAATGTAAGCTGCTTCCACGGCGATTGGAACTATATCATCAGCCCACGCCCATAAAAACGTCCATGTTATTTATTTATAAGTCCTTAGTCCATTTACGCAAAAAAACAGCAACGTTTTCCGCACGCGAGATTGATACGGCTTTAAAGATGGACAGAGAAAGATAAGATGACAATCCTTAATTTTACTTTCGGAAATAGGCGACAAACCTTATGGATGAGACACAAAAGCCCGATCCTCTCTAACACGAGCATATTGCTTATGATAACAAACGAGAATAAACTGTTATCATGATGAGAACACAGATTAGTCTAACGGAAAATGAGCACAAAATGGTAAAGCGAGAGGCAAAGCAGCTCGGCATATCCATGTCGGCATTACTGCGTCGCTCACTCCGCACAATGATTCCTGTTGACCATTCGAAACCATGGATGCGCTACGCGGGGATGGTGGAGTCGGGAGATCCACGATCGAGCCAAAAAATAGACGAAGTGGTATATGGCCAGAAGCATTGATGCCTACGTTGATACCTCGGCACTGATTGCATTCGCTGATAAGTCGGACACCTATCATCTCCTTTTTCGTGGTTTATTTTCAGAACCTCCTCAAATTGTCACAACGGCCCTCGTGATTGCCGAAGGACACGCTTGGTTCTTGAGGCGGTATGATCGCACGCGGGCATTGCAGTTCCTTGCAATGGTCAAGGAGATGAAACCCATGGAGGTTATGGGAGTCGGCGCGGCAGAGCAGGCAGGAGGAACACAACTCCTTCGGAGGTTTTCGGATCAAGACTTGACTTTAACGGATGCAGTGGGCTTATACATTATGCAAGCATGCAAAATTAAGCGATGCTGGTCAACCGATTTTCATTTGGCACTAACAGGAGTACCTCTGGTCATCAATGAATATTGAACCGAGATTACGATAAAATGTTGAGGTTTAAATAGGGAACCCCAATCGACAAAATTGTTAACGGTACTCATCGTCTTTTTATCCCCTCTCTTCTTGACCTCTTCCCCCGTGTGCCGATATACTGCGTGCGTCTTATCGGGGGGATACTGCGATCATGTCTGTGCCGTCCATTTTCCGGATGGGTTACTATTGGGAAGCAAAAATCTTCCTGACGTCGGTGAAGTTTGACCTCTACACCGTCTTGTCGGAAGGCCCCCAGAGTGCGGCGCAGGTGGCACGGCGTGTGAAGGCCCATCCAGATGGGATGGTGCGCCTCCTGGACGCCCTCGTCACCCTCCAATTACTCAAAAAAGAAAACGACCAATACGGCAATACACCGCAGGTTTCTGAATTCCTGGTCAAAACCAGCCCGTTCTACATGGGCGAACTGATGCTGCTGCAGGACGCGGAGTGGAACCACTGGGGCCGACTGGAAGAGATTCTCCGAACCGGCAACCCCCCCGTGCAGGGGAACCTCTTCATGAACCAACCGGAGGTGGCCGAACAGACCCTGAAAGTCCTGGATCGAATGGCCCGGCGATCGGCCCCTGACCTGGCGCAGAAGATTGACCTTTCCGCCTATCGCACCTTCCTGGATGTGGGCGGGGGCGCGGGGACCTATTCCGTCCATTTTTGCAAACGCAACCCGCAGCTTCAGGCCACCCTTTTTGATCTGTCCGAGACCCTCGTCATCACACAAAAATCCCTCGAATCCGAAAAGATGCAAGATCGAATTCGCCTGGTGGCGGGCAACTTCAACCGCGATCCACTGCCAGACACCTATGATGTGATTTTTCTCTCCGACATCCTGCACTACCAGACCGCCGAAGAGAACGCCACACTGATTCAAAAGCTCTATCACGCCACAAACCCCGGCGGCAAGGTAATCGTCAAAGACATGTTCCTGGGCGAAGACCCCGCACATCCTGGGTGGAACGCCATCTTCTCCATTCACCTGATGGTTTATACCGAAACAGGCCGCTGTTTTCGTCTGGCCGAGGCCCAATCCTGGATGGAGAAGGCCGGATATGTGCAGGGGGTCGAGGTCGAACGCAATACCGTCCTGACGGCCATCAAAGGCGGCGCGTCGCCACATCTTTCCATGAGGACATCCCAATGAAAACCTTCCTGAACGCCCCAGGCTTTCTCTCCCCCTACGGGACACTGGGCGCGGATATTTCCTCCGTCATGGCCTGGCTCTTCACCCTCCTTTTTCTCTACGGATGGTATCTGGCGCGAAAACACAGAGGATCGGCGCATCACCATGTCACGCTTTGGGGGATGCTGGCCATGCTGGGCTACTTTACCGTCTACTATCTGGCCCGGGGCTTGGGTGCCCTCTCGGTGGAGGGGAAGGAGGGGTTCGGCGGCCCGGACTGGGTCTATGTCTACCTGTTCAGTCCGATCCTCACGATCCATATCGTCGCCGTCTCCATCGGTCTGGTCATGGCCATCTATATGATGGTTCTGGGGTTTCGCTCCTCTCTCAAAGCCAATGGAGAACGGCATCTCAAATCAGAGCCGCTCAAAATGGGCGACAAGGGGTTTCGCAATGTCCTGATTGGCGCTGCCCTGTTCTTCGGCGGCATCGCCCTCTGGCGATGGGGATCATGGGGGCGATTTTGGGTCTATCTGTCAGGCTTTCTCATCGTTGCCGCAACACTTTTGCTGGAGCGGCGCATTGAGAAATGGATTCCCGACGCAGGCATGCGTCATCGAAAGATGGGCGCGGCCACGATGATCCTCTATGTCGTTGCCCTGTTCACCAGCACGATAACCTATGTGATGCTCTATTACATCTATCCGGTAAAGCCGGGGTAGTTTGAACCCAGATTACGCAATTTGAGAAATGGAGAGAGATGAGCAAACAAGAGCCGCAAGAGACCGAGGCATTCCAGGTCAGAGACCGACGATCTCGTCTGTCTGAAGAATCAGCCTCCCCCGCCGATCCGCCAGCGGCCCCTGCACAACCGGTCCGTTCAGGCGACGACACGGCCACGGACGCCGACACGATCAATGCGCCGCCGCAAAACGAGGGCGCGGCCCCTGCGAGGGGTGCGGCCCCCGCAGGAGGTGCGACCGCAGAAGGCCCCGCAACGTTTTCGTCGTTTATTCTTTCAATGGCCACATCGGCATTGGGTCTGCTTCAGGAAGGAGCGGGGCCGTCGTTGACGCACGCCCGGCAGATCATCGACACACTGGGTCTGCTTCAGGAGAAAACGAAAGGCAACCTGACGCCAGACGAAACCACCCTCCTCTCCCAAGTGCTCTATAGCCTGAGAATGCACTTTGTGGAAGTCCAAACCAAGGGGTCTCGCCTCACCCTCTGATCCTCTTGCGGTAGGCGAAGCCTGACCTCTCCCCCAAGATGAAACGGCTTATCCTCTTTTGCTGCATACTCTTCGTTGCCCTCTTTGCATTGCAGTGGGGCATCTCGCACCCGTCTTTGCTCAATCGGGCAAAACAGCAGATTGAAAATCAAATGTCACAGCTATGGGGTCGGGAGGTGCGCATCGGACGGATGCAGCCACGCCTTCTCCCCCCTTCCCTGATCCTTTCGGACATCACTTCCGGTGCCCCCCCCGATGCTCTGCGCATCCGGGAAATCCAGGTCGTTTTTAATCTCTGGCCCACCTGGCCCTTACGCGTCAAACGGATCGTGGTGGACAGCCCGTCCGTGGCACTCACCGAGCAGACACTGCATGCACTCCTTGAGAAAAAAACAGCGGCGTCCGCCCTGAGGGTACACGCCATCCAAATTAAAAATGGCGCACTTGATTATCAGGCGACGGGGGTACGACCCCTGCGAGGAGAGTCGATCCGGTTAACGGGCATTCAGGGTACCCTTTATCCAGGCACGGAACCCCACCCGGCACGGGTGGACCTGACTGCGGCGCAGGGGGAGATTACGACCCCCACTGGGGGTGCGGCGGCGGCGCAGGCAAAATATCGAATCGACCACCTGAAAGGGGAAGCCCTCTTTCAGCCCGATCAACTCCGCATTCAAAACGTCACACTGGTTTCAGGCCGAAGCACACTGCGGGCCGAGGGGACATTCCACAGCAAGGAAAAGAGATGGGACTTGGCCCTCAACGGGCAGATTCCGCTGGAGTCGCTATTGCGCCGGGGGAGTCTCACCCCTGCAACACCCAATGGATGGAATCCTTCCGGCGGATGGCACCCTTCCGGCATCCTGACCATATTGGGACGGCTCAACTGGACGCAGGGACCGCCGCCGAATGTGACCTTTGAGGGGGATGTGGCGGTGCCACATTTTTCCCTGGACCACCGCGACGTGGGCGCACTCCACGCGCATCTGGCCTACCGGAACGGCGAGGTGATCGTCTCTTCCGCATCCGGAACACTCTTCTCCGGCACGGTGACCGGAGAGGCGCGCTGGGTGGGTCAAACCGATTCAGAGACACCCGCCCTCTTGCAGATGCGTTTGCACTATAAGCGTCTCCCGCTTGCAGAAACGCTGCGGTTCGTTTTCAGGGAGAACAAGCGCATCGCACCTGCGGGCATCTTGCTCGACGGCAACGTCGCACTCCAGATCGGAAAGGCGGGGCCTGTCGCTGAAGGAAATATCCGGGGCTACCGTGAGACGGCATTGATGGGTGTGCGAAGCATACCGCCCTCCGCAGGAGCCGCAGGAGTTGCTGCCCTTGCGACGGAAGGGTCGGCTTCCTGGAAGTGGTTGGACAACAGCGTGACCTTTACGCAGGGGACACTTTCGTTCCCCGGTGCGCGGGCACTGTTGAGTGGCGCGTGGGACAAAGGTTCCGGCCTCCGAGTCGAAACGGAACTGCGGGCCGTTGAGATGGCCCCCCTTGCGGAAGCGCTGAACATTCCGGCTACCGGCGCGTTAAACCTGAAGGGCCGGTTTTCAGTGGGACCGATTGCGAAATACTTTGAAGGGGATGTCTCCCTGAATGACTGGACCCTGAAGCATCGGGCATTTAAATCTGCCGCTGCGTCGGTGCGCTACCAGGATGGTCTGTTCTCCTTTCGTGAAGGTTCTATTCAGGCCGCTGCGGCCCGAACACCCACCTATCAGTTTGAGGGGGGCGTTCACTTTGATCCTTCCGGCATGACTGCGTTTGAATTCCAAACACGAGTCGCAGCAGCAGACCCACAGGACATCCTGACCCTCTTTAACCTGTCGGTTCCGCTTCAGACCACGGCCACCGGCCCCCTTTTCATCCAGGGAACCCCACACGCCTTTTCGGTTTCCGGTCCCCTGACGCTGGGCGCGGGGCGTCTCTATGGGGAACCTTTCCAAAAAGGCCGTCTGGCACTGACAGTCACGCAGGAGGCCGTCACCCTGAAGGAGGTTGTTCTGGAAAGCGCCGCGACATCCGGTACGCGACTCCAGGGTGCCGGAGAGATTCAGTATCGTGGAGACTATCAGATTGATGCCCACGTCACGCATGTTGAAAAAAGCGATTATTGGACATCCAAACTTTCGGGGCTTTTGGGCGATACGGCCTTGACGGTAAAAGGTGCCGGGACCCTGAAGCACCCTATTCTCAAGGTTACGGCAACTTCCAATGCGCTTCAATATGACAAGATTCAGATGGGAGGGGGGTCTCTGTCTGCCGATGTCATGGGGAATGAAGTCCACTTCGACGGCCACCTCCAGGATGGACGAACGGCGGGCCAGGAGCGCTCCATCACCGGCACGGTGCGGCTCTCCGAACCCTATCCCTTCTCTTTCCAAAGCCACTTTTCCGATCTGCCGCTGGACCCGTGGCTTTCATCCTCCCTCTCCCGCTCCGGCACATCGGTGACCCTTGCTGGCGCGATTTCGGGGCGCGGGACAATTCGGCAGTGGGATCAAGCCGATCTGACGATCTCCCTAACCGATGTCTCTGCGGAGATTGAAGGGATCGCGCTGCACAACGACGGCCCCATTCTGGTCCACGCCGATCGGGGCGTTTACACAATTGAGCGTGCGCGTTTTACGGGAGAAAACACGGGCCTTACCTTCCAGGGGGGGGTGACCCCTTTGAAGAATTGGGACCTCTATGTGCAGGGCGAGGCCGATCTCAATCTCCTCCCCCTCTTTGTGCCACAGATCACCTCCGGACGGGGCACGGCCCGGCTGGACCTCCGGGTGCTGGATGCCTGGAAAACGCCACGCATTCAGGGTAATGTCTCTCTCGCACAGGGGCTGCTCCGCACCCCCCTCTTTCCGCAGTCAATTTATATCGCGTCGATGTCTGCGATTTTCAACGAACGGGTGCTGGTACTGGAAGAGCTGCGCGGCAGGATGGGGGGAGGGCCGTTTCACGCAGAAGGAAATGTCGATCTGGTGGGATGGGGCCTGTCGAAATTCGGATTACAAATCAGGTTGCGCGATATGGAGATTCCCCTTCACCCGGACCTCTCCGCCGTGGCATCCGGAGATCTGCTCATTGAGGGAGACCGGCGGCAACAGCAGGTGACGGGTGAGATCACGCTCAGAAACGCCGTCTATAGCAAGCGGGTGGAGTTGAAGTCCTTCATCGCAAACCTGCTTTCGCGGGAGGCTGTTTCGCCCTTGTCCGACACCGAGGCTCCGGACGCCGTGGCGCTGAATATCCTGTTGCACGGCACGGAAGCGTTGAGGATCGACAACAACATCGCCAATGTTCCGCTGGAGCTGGACCTCTCCGTCAAGGGGACGTTGCGGCGTCCGCTGCTGGTGGGAAGGGTCGTCCTGCCGGAGGGGCACCTCTATTTTCAGAACAACGATTTCCGCGTCACCACAGGATCGGTGGAGTTTCTGACGCTGGATCGGATTGATCCCACATTTAATATCAAGGCCGAAACAAAGACGCGCAACGCCGTGGACGACCAGGAGTATGCCATCGACCTGACCCTTTCCGGAACCCTTTCACAATTTACACTGGACTTAATCGCCTCTCCCCCCCTCCCCGAAAAAGATGTGCTGGCGCTCCTTTCGGGCGAGGCGACCGCTTTTGTCGTCTCCGAAATTTTTGAGGGGCCGATTCAAAAAATCACCGGCATCGACCGAGTCCGCATCGCCCCCGACAGCACGCAATCGGGGAGCGCGCGCATCATTGCAGAGAAGCGGCTGCTCAAAGATCGTCTCTCCGTCACCTACGCCACCCCTCTGGATGCCTCCAAAGCGCCGCAAATCCGGATGATTTACGAGTTGAGTCCGCACCTCTCCCTGATTGGAGAGCAGGATGAGAAGGGACGAAAGGGAGGGGACATCCGATTCCGCTTCGACTTTCGATAGCCCGATTCTTTCCGCACCGGTCGCACCGGCCCCACCGGCGCAAAAGAGGGCCATTTTTCATTTTATTCCTGCGCGTGTTCCTCCTCGTGTTCTCCGGAATCACTTCTGCCCACGCACAGGAGATGATCTGGGAAGGGCGCACCCTTGTGCAGATTGAGACGGACCCGCCGCAATGGCGTACTCACCCGGCCATGACGCTCCACGCGGGAGACCCCTATCAGACCGAAACCCTTCGGACGATGCTGAAGGCGCTCTATGCCACAGGCGGGCTGGAAGATGTGCGGGTGGAGGCAACGCTGTCGGATGGAAACGGCGTTACCCTTCGCCTGATTTTCACAGAAAAACAGGTCATCGCCGCCCTGTCGGTCTCCGGGAATCATTTCATTTCCGACGCCCAAATTCTGAAGGCTGCGGGATTGCAGCCAGGCGACCCCTTCACGGAAGCCCGCTGGGAGACGGCCGCCGAAGGGATAACGGCCCTCTATCAGCGGGCGGGCTATTATCAGGCACATCCGGTGCCACATCTGAATGTCAATCCGAATGTCAATCCGAACATTCAGGGCCGTCCGCTTCATCTGACCATTGAAATGAAAGAAGGCAACCGGGCCAGAATTCGCGCACTCCATTTTGATTTTGCGAGCGACCCGTTCGCCTCTCCCCGTGCCCTCAGACTCCGGATGCGGTCTCAACCGGGGGAATATTTTAACGCCGACCTGCTGCAAAAAGATCTGGAACGACTGATTTCGTTTTATACAAACAGGGGCCATCTGAAAGCTGCGATGGGCACACCCATCGTCGATTTTCTGGAGCGCGAAAACAGCGTGGACATCACCGTCCCGGTCGATCCCTCCGATCAGATCGATCTGATCTTTGAAAATCCTGCTCCTTTTTCTTCCAAACAATTGCGGGACGCCGTGGGCATCCAGGAAGAGAAGCGCGACGACAACGAAGTACTGGAAGAGAGTGCCCGGCGAATCGCAAAACGCTATCACCTCCGTGGGTATCCAAAGGCCGAGGTTGCCGTCTCATCCCGACAAATTGCGCCGCGCCATCGGGAAGTCCGCTTTGTCATTCAACGTGGCCCGCAAACCCGCATTCGAGAGATTGCCTTTTCCGGCAACGCCAAAATTCCCACGACACGTCTTTCGGAAATCCTCGCTCTGAAGGTGGGCGACCCCTATCTCTCGGACCCACTGGACGAAAAGGTGACGGCATTGACACAGTTTTATAAAAAAGAAGGTTTTGGGGCAGCGCATGTCACCGGCGAGGTGGCACTGGAAGACCGTTCGGCAAAGGTGGCCCTGGATGACCCTCTGGCAAAGGTCGCACTCGAAGACCGTCTGGAAGGAGCGTCCATTACATTTACAATTGACGAAGGCATCCAAACGCGAATCGGCGTAGTCAAGGTGACGGGCGACAAATCGGTTCCGGACGGGACGCTTCGTGAGGCTCTCCGCCCCGACATGCCCTATTATCCCGCTCAAGTCAAAGAGGGGGAACGTCTCCTGACGTTGGCCTATGCGCGGGAGGGCTACCTCTACGCAACCTTTGAGACGGAAGTCCACCTCTCGCCAGATGAAACCCTTGCGGAGATCACCTATCGCATCCATGCGGGGCCGCAGGTGCATCTGGGTTCGATCACCCTCGAAGGAAACCTGCGAACGCGGGATCGGGTGCTCCTGCGGGAAGTCCCTCTGGCGTCGGGCGCGCTCTATCGGCCCCAGGAGATATTGATGTCGCAGCGGCGGCTCTATCGCACCGGCCTTTTTTCATCCATCCGTTTTGAGCCGATCGCCACAGCAGACCCACAGATTCAGGACCTTCACCTTCGGGTGGTGGAGCGGCCCGCGCTGGCCCTTTCGTTTGGCGCAGGCTATGCCGAGCATGAGCTTTTTCGCGGATTCCTGGAAGTGGCCCACCGGAATGTATGGGGCACGGGCAACGAGATCAGCGCGCGCGCCGAGGCCAATCATATTGAGGAGGCCTATGTTCTGGCCTTTCGACAGCCCTGGCTTTTTTCTCAGAATATTGACGGCCGTGCCAGCCTCTCCCGCATCACACAGCGGGAGGTCACCTTCGATCTTGAAACCCTGCGGGCCACAGCCGGAATCGATCAGCATTTCTCCGAAACACTGAAGGGGACATTGCGCTATGAGTACGAACAACACGAGACGAGTGCCGTATCGCCCGCGGTACTTCAGGCCCTGGAAGACACGGGAAAGCTCAATATCGCCACCCTCAACCTCTCCCTGATTTGGGACACGCGGGACGACCCGTTTCAGCCCCGCAGTGGCAGGGTTTATGGTGCCACCCTGCGGGACGCCGCAAAGGTGTGGGGATCGGAGGTGCAATTGCTGAAGATCAGCATTCAGGGGAGCGGGTATCGCACCCTCTCTGACCGGCTTGTTGTGGCCGCTTCGGCTCGGATCGGTATTGCGGATCGCTTTGGCGAAACCGTCTTGATTCCCCCCCCGGAGCGATTCTTTTTGGGTGGACGGAGCACCGTGCGTGGCTATCCCGCAGACCAATTGGGTATCCAGGACGGACCGGTGGAAGAGCGGACGCGCATTGACGGGCAGCCGACCGGCGGAAACGCCTTTCTGCTCTTCAACGAGGAGATGCGAATCACCCTCCCCCGATCCTGGGGTCTGGTCTTCTTCCTGGATCATGGAAACGTCTGGCAGCGCTATACGGACATCGCGCTGTCACAAATCAAATCCACCGTCGGGGCCGGAGTGCGATATAATACACCGGTCGGCCCATTGCGTCTGGATGGGGGCTATAAATTAAACCGCGAGTCAGAAGAAGATGCTTTCGCCATCCACTTTACGCTGGGCCACGCCTTCTAGGTCCTGCGGACGGCGTTGTGCTTCGCACACCCATCAACGACAGTCCCGGCCCGGCCCGTTCACCCTGATGGTGGCAATATGGCTCTTGCTCCACGCCCATTCCCTGTGCGCTGCCGATGCCCCGCAGGCGTCGCACGCCTCGCAGGCGTCGTACGCCCCGCAGGTGGCCCCTGTCCGGGCCGAAATCATCGACCGGAAGATCGTCGCCTCGGCGGAACTTCTTTGGGGATTCCAGCCCGACATTCTGCGCGATCTTCACAACGGCATTCCCAAAGATTTTTATTATTATTTCGTCGTCAACCGAAAGTACAAAAACTGGATTGATGAAGAGGTTTATGAAAAAACCGTCCGCCATGCCGTCCGCTACGACACCCTGAAAAAACAGTATACGGTGACGCAAAACGACAGCGAGCACCACCGGGAAGAGACCTATGACGACCTCGAATCGGCAAGGCGGGCCGTCTTGCGCGTTTCGGACGTTGCGTTGATGTCGGTGGATCAGCTTCGTCCCGACCGCCGCTATTACGTGGGGGTGAAGGCCCAGATGAAGGCTGCCCGACTCCCCGTCTATCAGGAATACTTCCTGTTTTTCATCCCCTTTTTGGAAATCGACACCCCCTGGACTTACTCCGATGTCATCCACGGTATTCCATGAATAACCCCACCTACCGCCCGATGTCTGTGCGATCGCTTCGTCCCTATTTAGGTGCCATCGCACTCCTTTTGTGTTCGGGCACGATTACCTTTGTGCTCTTTCGAGGCATCGCGGAGCGCTCATTCAACAACATCCTCGTTCTCACGCTGATGAATATCAATATCGTCCTGACCTTCATTGCGCTGCTTTTGTTGGCCCGCAATCTGGTGAAGCTCTATTACGAAAAACGGCAGAAGCGCTCCACCTTCAAGGGGAGGCTGGTGGCTGCTTTTTTAAGCCTTTCCATGATCCCAACCCTTCTGTTATTCATCGTGGCGGGGGGGTTCCTCACCAACAGCATTGAGAACTGGTTCTCCATCCAGGTTGAAGAATCACTGGATCAATCTTTGGAGATTGCGCAGCAGTATTATCAAAAAACAGAGGCCGATCTGACGGTACAAGCGCGGCATGTGGCTGGCCTGATTGCCAGTCGGAATCTGCTTGCAGCGCCACCGGAAGGATGGGAGAAGCTCCGTCGGGAGAAGACAGAAGAGTATGGCGTCCTGGAGATGTTCCTGGTTCCGCCTCTCTCCGCCGACGGCCAGACGCGCATCTCCCCTCCGCCACATTCGGCCTTTCTTCTGCGTGCACGGCAAAATGCCGAACCGATCACCACCATTCAGTCCACCCTCGAAGGCGATTGGGTGCGCGCGGCCATTCGGGTCGATGCGGGCACGCTTTTGGTGGTGGACACCCTGATTCCGGCGGGTTTCGTGACGAAGATGGAGACGGTCAAACGGGCCTCCGAGGCCTATGCACAACTCAAGGCATTCAAAAACCCCATTAAGGGGAGTTATCTGCTCTCCTTTTTTATCATTGTGCTGCTGATCCTCTTCTCGGCCATCTGGTTTGGGGTCTATCTGGCCCGTGGCATCACGGTGCCCATCCAGCGGTTGGCGGAGGGGACCCAGAGAATCGCGCAGGGTGATCTGAATGTGCGGATCGACGCCCATTCCACCGATGAACTGGGGATGCTGGTGGATGCGTTTAATCGGATGGCGTCCGATCTGTCGCAGAGTCGCGACGCCCTGGTTCGGGCGCAGAAACTTTCCACCTGGCAGGAGATGGCAAGACAGATCGCCCACGAGATCAAAAATCCGCTGACCCCGATTCAACTGGCCACGGAGCGTTTACGGAAAAAATATGCGGAGCGCGCGCCCGACTTTGACCGGGTCTTCGACGAGGCCACAAAGACCGTCATCAACGAAGTGCATGGTTTAAAAACGCTGGTGGACGCCTTTTCTCAATTTGCACGCATGCCCGCCCCGCAGCCGAGGCCCCAGTCCATGGACCCGATCATTCGGGAGGCCGTTGCGTTGTACGAACCCGGCCACAAGGGGGTGCATTTGACGACCCGTTTTGACCCGACCACGCCGCCGCTGAATCTGGATCGGGATCAGATCAAACGGGTTTTTATCAACCTTTTTGAGAATGCCATTGACGCCATGAACGGACAGGGAACTCTTTCGGTGGTCACGACGTATCATCCCACCCTGCAAAAGGTCTCTGTGGAGATCGAAGACGAGGGGGTGGGCATTCCGCCCGACGATCTGGACAAGCTCTTTCTCCCCTACTTTTCACGCAAGAAAACGGGTACGGGTCTGGGCCTGGCCATTGTGCACCGGATCGTCCTGGATCATCATGCGAAAATCTCTGTGGCGCACAGACAGCCGAAGGGCGCCACCTTCACGCTCGAATTCCCAGTCTGATTAAGGTGCCCCTGATGGAAACGATTCTGATTGTAGATGACACCCCCGCCATCCTGTCCACCCTTTCCGGTGTCCTGATGGACGAGGGGTACGATGTCCAGGTGGCTGAAAATGGCGCCGACGCCATTCTGGCGGTTCAGGCCCATCCCCCCGCCATCGTTCTTTTGGATATTTGGATGCCGGAGATGGACGGCATGGACGTGCTGAAGATATTGAAGGCCGCGCACCCTGACATGGTCGTGATGATGATGTCAGGACATGGCTCCATTGAGACGGCGGTGCGGGCCATTAAGTTGGGGGCCTATGACTACATCGAAAAGCCGGTCTCCCTCGAAAAAATTGTCCTGCTGATTCGACATGCCCTCACCGAATTTCGGCTTCAGCGCGAAAACCAGACCCTCAAAGCGCTACTGGACAAAAAATATGCCATGATGGGGGAGTCTCCCCCCATGCTCCACCTGCGGGAGGCCATCTTGCGCGCCGGGCCATCCCAGAGCCGCGTTCTCATCACCGGAGAGAATGGCTCCGGGAAAGAGCTGGTGGCCCGGATGATTCACGGGCACAGTACGCGCAAGGCGCAGCCATTTTTTGCCGTCAATTGCGCGGCCATCCCCGACAGTTTAATGGAAAGTGAACTCTTCGGTTATGAGCGGGGGGCGTTTACCGGGGCGGTGCGCCGGAAGATCGGACAATTTGAGTTGGCACACGGGGGCACGCTGTTCCTAGATGAAATCGCGGATATGGCCCTTTCCACGCAGGCCAAGCTGTTGCGTGTGCTTCAGGAGCAGGCCTTTCATCGTCTGGGCGGGAGCGAGTTGGTCCGGACAGATGCGCGGGTGATTGCAGCATCCAACAAAGAACTCTCACAGGAGATTAAGAATGGGGCGTTTCGAGAGGACCTCTACTATCGTTTAAGCGTCATTCCCCTGCATGTCCCTCCGCTGCGGGAGCGCCGTTCGGACATTCCCCTGCTGGTCGATTATTTCACGCAGGAGATTGCGCGGGAGCAGGGAATTCGGCAAAAACAGATGACGCCCGAGGCGATGGCCGCGTTATCGGAATACGCCTGGCCGGGGAATATCCGTGAGTTGAAGAATACGATGGAGCGGTTGATGATTATGACGCCCGCTACACGCATTGATCGGTCGGACCTCCCCCCCTTTATTCCGGGGAGAGGGCGGGATGGAGAGACAAAAGCCTCCCCCCCCCTGCCGACCCGATTGAAAGAGGCGCGGCAGCATTTTGAAAAAGAGTGGATTGTGGAAAGGCTCAGAGAGACGGGATGGAACGTCCATCAGGCCTCCGAATGGATGGGCCTGGACCGAACCCACCTTTATCGGAAGATGAAACGATTGGGGATTGAAGCGCCGCCCGATTCCGCCAAGCCTTTCGACCCCAAAGAAAAGGGCGGCCATGAATAAGAAATGGCGAAAACATCGGATGAAGGCTTATTTCGTTCTGTCGGTGGGGCTGTTCGCGGCACTCATCCTGGCGCATTTGATGTTTCTGCGCCGGAACGGCGCGCAGTGGCCCTCTGGCGCGGGCGGCGGATTCGTTGACACACGGGGCGTTAACGTAAAAGAAGGGATGAAGGGAGAATGATGGCAGAAAAAGAGTTTGTGGATCAGAAACGGATCCATATGATTGCAATGTGTGGGACGGGGATGGCGGCGCTGGCGGGGCTTTTGAAGGCGGCGGGACATCAAGTGAGCGGTTCCGACGCGCAGGTATTCCCGCCGATGTCTACACTGCTTCAAAAGGCGGGCATCCCCTGCTACAACGGATATGATCCGCAGCAGATCGACCCCGCCACTGATCTTGTGATTATTGGCAATGCGGTCCGCGCCGATAATCCGGAAGTGGTCGCGACGCTGATGCGCAATATCCCCTATTGTTCCATGCCGCAGGCTTTAAACGCATTCTTCCTCAAAACGCGGCGTCCCGCCGTGGTCGTGGGGACGCACGGTAAGACCACCACCGCATCGCTGCTCGCGTGGACCCTGATGTTTGCGGGGTGCGATCCG
>CAZQIT010000128.1:0-3360 GCA_964592995.1 uncultured Nitrospirota bacterium
GCAACCCCGATTTTTCTTTAACCCTGTATTTCTTTGCTAAGTTGGCGGAGAGGCAGGGATTTGAACCCTGGGTAGAGGTTTTGCCCCTACGACGGTTTAGCAAACCGTTGCCTTCAGCCGCTCGGCCACCTCTCCGTTAGATGAACTTTTCAGGACGGTCGACCGACGCTGACATATCGAAAACCCGCGTCGGCCATCGTTTTGGGATTATACACGTTGCGGAGGTCAATAAACAGGGGGGATTTTAGTTTTTGCTTAAGACAGGCCAGGTCCAGATTCCGAAAAAGATTCCACTCCGTGATCAGGATCAAAGCATCTGCCCCCTCTGCTGCGGCATAAGGATCGGCGACATAAGCCACGCCGCTTAAAATCGCCTGCGCCGACGGGATCGCCACGGGATCGTAAGCCGTAATGTTGGCCCCCTTTTTTTGAAGGGCCTGAATAATCGGAACGGATGGGGCCTCCCGCATATCGTCGGTGTTTGGCTTGAAGGCCAGACCTAGGATGCCGATGCGCTTCCCATGCAGATCGCCCACCGCCGCTTCGATCTTTTCGACCATCCGATCCTGCTGCCGCAAATTGACCTTCATCACTGCGTCCACAATCTGAAACGCATCGCCGTGGCAAGCGGCCATCTGCGAGAGCGCCCGCACATCTTTCGGAAAACAGGAACCGCCAAAGCCGGGGCCAGGATGCAAAAACTTTGGGCCAATCCGACCGTCCAGGCCCATCCCACGAGCCACCTGCTGTACGTCGGCTCCCACCGCTTCGCAAAGATTCGCCACCTCGTTGATGAAAGATATTTTGGTCGCCAGAAAGGCGTTAGAGGCATATTTGATCATCTCCGCCGTTTTGACATCGGTCACCAGGATCGGTGTTTCCAGCAGGTAAAGGGGCCGATAGAGCGCTTTGAGAATTGCCTCAGCCCGTTTGCTGGAAGTGCCAATAACCACACGATTGGGACGCATAAAATCTTCAATCGCCGATCCTTCCCGTAAAAATTCAGGGTTGGACGCCACGTCAAATTCGCCGCTGTGACCCGCTGCAATAATGGCCCGAATTCGCTCTCCCGTCCCGACCGGAACCGTGCTTTTGGTCACGATGACCTTATAGCCGTCCATCCGCTCCGCAATGGCCCGAGCCACCGTTTCGACATAGGACAGATCGGCAGATCCATCTCCACGCGGCGGCGTCCCCACCGCAATAAAGATGACCTGCGCCTCCCGAACGGCCTGATCCATATCGGTCGTAAAGTGGAGACTGCCACTGTTCAGGTTTTTCCGACAAAGCTCCGAAAGCCCAGGCTCATAAATCGGGATGATCCCACTCCGAAGCCTTGCGATCTTATCTGCGTCCTGGTCGATACAGGTGACCTGAACACCAAATTCGGAAAAGCAGACCCCCGTCACCAAGCCGACATAACCAACACCCACCACAGCAATGTGCATGTATTCCTCACAGGATGAGATCTGTTACGCAAGGCGGCTGTGGGCGCCGTTGCAGAAGGGTGCCGTTCCGGTATGCTTGCAGCCGCACCAGGCGACACGCCGCTTCTCCTCAATCTTGACCTCCAGCGGTAAAAATTCGGTGCCCGCATGAGAGCCATCGCAAAAAGGCTGATCTTTGGATTTTCCGCATCGGCACCAGTAGTACGTGCCCGGTTCCATCTCTTCAACATAAGGCGCTCGTTGGGCCACTGTCGGTTCTGTCATCTTCAATCTCCTTGTTTTAGAGGGTTGCTTGCCGTGATGGTTTGTGTGTTGACTCGAAGGTTACTCGGCTGTTTTGGAATAGCGCTCCTGCATGGCATTGAAGAGGGCCGTCGCACCCGCCAATGATTCGGCCGTACTGTGAGTCACGTCGGCCAGATCGGACTGATATAGAACCGCGTTGACTGTGGGAAAGCGGGCCGGGTCCCAATGGGTGCAGGGATAGGGCTGGGTGTTTGCGGTATAATTCCCGCCAGAATCCGTAACGTCGGAACAATACCCTTGATAAAAGGTGATATCTTCTGCAGAAAGCGCCGGAATATTTCCCCCCCCATACGCATAACCCTGAAACCAGAGACGGGCGTGTGGCGAAGCGGGAGAGCGGTCTTTGCCACCCAGGACGACCACCAGATGAAGCCCCTGAAATTGGCGTGACGACGCGTTATAAAAATTGCTGTCTTCCAGCATGGTCGCCTCATCCCACAGGCTCTTGGTGCAATGCTGATAGGGATCGGCCCCCTCGCCGTTGTTGGCATCCCGCGCGTTGTCGTAGTTGTCTCGGAAACCACTAGACCCGTCATTCGCATAGGCTTCAATGTCATACCCCGAAGGCTTAGGCCCCAGCGGGCCGGGTGTGGCGATTACATTATTGGGATCTCCATCGTCTGTAATGCCGCAGTACCAGGGAACATAGGCAAAGACAGGTCCGCCATCAAAGACGATGGTATCAAAAAGAGAGGCCGCGTTGTAGCGGGTTAAGGTCGCCATCAACCGTCCGGAGCCGGAAGAGTGCCCATGCGCGCCCACCTTGCGGCCTCCATTGTTGGCAAGGACCCACTGGACCACGGCGCGGGTTCGGCTGCTGGCGCCCACATAGCCCGCACCGCCGGTGTTTCGAAACCAGCCCGTGCCATCCGTATATTCCGGAACCCAGCCCGCGAAAGCGCCGCCGTAACAGGGATTTCCGCTCTGCTTGTCCTGGCACTCCCAGACCACATCCAGGGTGATGTAACCCGCGTCATTATACCATCGGATGAGATCGTCTCCATAGCCAAGCCCCCCTTCCACATATTCCCCCGGCGCAACCCGTCCGAAGGTGGCGGCATAGCCTTTTCCGTGCCCGCCCGCCTCCAGGACAATCCAGTTATTCTCCCAGGGGGTCTCCTTCTTTTTTCGGACGACCAACAGGACATTCGTCAGTTGCAGCGGATCATCCAGGGTCACGGTCGGATCATCGGCGTCCACCACGGCTTTGAAGGCCAGACAGTCATAAGCATCCGCGTCCGATTGCGTTTCGCAGGGGATGGCGCCGGCAGCACCCAGGTTAATCTCCGTCGTGCTGGTCGAGGGGGCAGACAGCGGCGTCGGGGGGCTTGTCTGATCTGGTCCCTGATCCGACATCGCGGATGGGCCACCCCCGCTTCCGCTACTGCATCCGACCATGCCGCTCACCAGGATCGGCAGAAAAATTTTACAGATGGCGCTGAACCGGTTCATGGAAGTCCGCTCCGTCGTGTGTCTTGAACGATTTTAAGAAGTCGATATACGCAGCCTCGATGCCATGCTGCTCGGAGCCGTGGATCATCTTCTCAAGGTAGGCCCTGGAAGGGAGAAAGACGCCGGTTCGGATGGCCACGTAGGTCAGGACCGG
>CAZQIT010000129.1:0-6935 GCA_964592995.1 uncultured Nitrospirota bacterium
CCGTCAGGATGAATCCACCGTTGGCCCGCTTCGCATAAATCTGGACATAGTCGTTGTGCCGATCAAGATAAGGCGTCGTGATCTCGACCCATTGGTCAATCTGGCGTAGAACGGTCTTGTCCTTGAGCCAAACATAGTAAGCGTCCATCAACCGCTGAATATCCTGAATCATGTGTACAATCCTCGCTCCATACGCGGTGGCTGCGTGATGTTGCAGAACCGCATGAAGTCTTCGAGCGTCGCCCAGATGTCCGCGATTGCAGTGAAACGGTCAGCCGGAACGGCAATGGCCCATTTGTCGCCGTACCCTTCGCGGTACAGGTGAAGATGCGGAGTAGGAATTTCTTCGCCATCTGGATTGCGATGAGGCGCGCCGCCCAGATCAAGACGGACAAGGACGACGACCTGCCGCCCCCGGTTCTGCATTTTAACTTTGAGCAGATCAATTCGGCCCCGGCTCAAGTCAAGGAGGAATTGCTCACGTTTGTTGGCGGACTGGAGCGACAAGGCAATCGACTGCCCCCCCATGGGGAAGTCAGTCCAATCCTCGGCGGCACGGTGCTTTTCCATTGCGATCAAGGCATCCGCTTCAGCCTGCGTAAGATTGATGTCTACCATCGGTTTTCAGCTTTGCCGATCAGGGTCCCGTGCTATGCGGTGCTCCAATTCCCCGCAAACCGCGCCATTCGCGAGAGTTGATCCACGTCCTTATCGCCCCGACCGGAAAGATTGGCAATGATGATCTGGTCGGACGCAAAGGGTGCCTGCTTCATCAAATACGCCACGGCGTGGGCCGACTCCAGTGCGGAGAGGATGCCCTCCGTTTCGGCCAGCAGTTCAAAGGCGTCCAGCGCCTCATCATCCGTGGCAGAGGTGTAGTCCACCCGTTGGGTGTCATGCAAATGGCTGTGCTCCGGGCCGACGGCGGGATAATCCAGGCCCGCCGAAATGGAATGCGTCTCGCGAATTTGACCGTCGGCATCCTGGAGAAGCATCGTCATCGTGCCGTGCAATACCCCCACGGATCCGCCCCCACCGCCCGCACCGCCCGCACCGGTCGCACCGGTCGCACCGGTCGCAAATCGGGCGGCATGACGTCCCGTTTCGATACCCTCGCCTCCCGCCTCTACGCCCACCATTCGGACGGATGGGTCAGCAAGAAACGGATAAAACAGCCCGATGGAATTGCTCCCTCCGCCGATGCATGCGACCAGCAGATCGGGCAGGCGACCCTCGGCGCGCAAAATCTGCCGCCGCGCTTCCTGGCCAATGACCGACTGAAAATCGCGGATCATCATCGGGTAGGGGTGTGGCCCCAGGACCGAGCCGAGGATGTAGTGCGTGTTGCGGACGTTCGTTGTCCAGTCGCGCATCGCCTCGTTGATGGCGTCCTTGAGTGTCCGGCTTCCCGACGAAACGCCGGTGACCGTGGCCCCCAGCAGGCGCATTCGGATGACGTTGATCGCCTGGCGCGCCATGTCGTTCGTGCCCATGTAGACCTCGCACGCAAGGCCAAACCGCGCCGCCGCCGTCGCTGTCGCCACGCCATGCTGCCCCGCGCCGGTTTCGGCGATGACGCGCGACTTGCCCATCCGCAGCGTCAGGAGAATCTGGCCCATGGTGTTGTTGATCTTGTGCGCGCCGGTGTGGCAGAGGTCTTCGCGTTTGAGATAAATCCGCCCGCCCAGCCGCGCGGAGAGGCGTTCGGCAAAATAGAGCGATGTGGGACGGCCCACATAGGTGGCCAGGTGATCGGAAAGCTCCTTTTTGAATGCGGGATCGCGCCGGGCGGCCTGATATGCCGCTTCCAGTTCCATCAGCGCGGGCATGAGCGTTTCGGGCACATACCGCCCGCCGTAGGCGCCGAAGCGCCCCTGTTTCGTCGGCAGCGTCATGTGTGGGATGCCTCCTTTGCGGCCCGAATGAATGCGGCCAGTTTCTTCCGGTCTTTTTTCCCCTTCGTGGCCTCCACGCCGCTGCTGACGTCCACGCCGTAAGGTTGGACGCGGACAATGGCCCCCTGGACATTGTCGGGGGTGAGGCCGCCCGCCAGAATAATCGGGCCGAGCCGCTTGGCCGCCACGGCAATATTCCAGTCAAACGACTGTCCGGTGCCACCCAATAGCTGATCCTGGTAGCAGTCCAAGAGGAGTGCGCGCACCGGATAAGGGGGGATCAAAAGCAGGCTGCTTTCGTCCTGGACGCGAATCACATGGATGGCGCGGTTTGAAAAAAGCCGCACGGTTTCATCCGGGAATGTGCCGTGAAACTGAATCCGGTCGATGCCGCAGGCGTCAATGGCATGGCGAATCTCGTTCACATCGCCTGCGGTGAAAACACCGACCGTCTGCACAAAGGCGGGGAGTGCGGCGACGATCTTGCCCGCCGCCTCCGGCGTAATATAGCGCGGACTCTCCGGTGCAAAGACAAACCCCACCGCATCGGCGCCATACTCCGCCGCCGCCAGGGCGTCCTCCAAATTCGTCATGCCGCAGATTTTAATGTGCACCATCGTAATCGTCGTCTAATCAGGTTGCCCCGCCGTGGGTATTTCACAATCAGCGATAGGCTTCACGCCGATGTTTTACGCGATAGACCGTCACGCTTCGGGTCTTGTCGTCGATATCGTAGAGAACGCGGTAGTTGCCGACACGCAACCGGTAGCCGATGCCGCCCTGAAGTTTTTTTGTGTCAGGCGGGCGCGGGTTTTCACCCAAAGCATCCACTTGTCGAATGAGCCGACCTGCATCGGCTTGAGGCAGATTGGCGATGTCCGCCATGGCGCGTCGCAAGATACGCACGCTATACATGGAGGCCCGCGCGACGCATCTCCTCCTTCGCCTGATCCCAGGGCAGGGCCTCTTCGCCCGCTTCACTCAGACGGCGAATCTCCCGGGCATCTTCCATGTCTTCCAGAAGTGTCAACATCTCTTCCCATCGCGCATAATCCAGCACCACCGCTTTCCTGTTTCCATCCGTATCGACCAAAAACTGGGCCGTCTCCAACAGGTCTGAAACGCTCATCGCACCTCCTCATCCCAATTTGGTTCCCATCAACTCCCGCATCTTCTTCTCAATCCGCTCGGCGGCTATGAGCGTCTCGCCGATCAGGACGGCGTCCACCCCCGCCTCGGCCAGTTGTTCCATCTGTGCCCGCGTGCCGATTCCGCTCTCGCTCACCACGATCCGGTCTTTGCGAATGTCAGGCGGGATGATCTTCAGCAGCCGGAAGGTGGTGGAAAGATCGGTCTGGAACGTGGTCAGGTCGCGGTTGTTGATACCGATGATGGGCGCCCATTCGATCACACCTTCCAACTCCCGCTCGTTGTGGACTTCGACCAAAACGTCCAGTGACAACTCTCGCGCCAGGTGAAAGTAATCCCGCATCTGCTGGGCCGTCAGCAGGGCGGCAATCAGCAGACAGGCGTCGGCCCCCAGCGCCCGCGCCTCGTAGATTTGAATCTCGTCCAGCGTGAAATCCTTCTGCAGCAGTGGCAGGCCCACCTTGGCGCGGATCGCATGGAGATGATCGGGATGGCCCAGAAAGAAATGTTCCTCGGTGAGCACCGAGATGGCCGCAGCGCCATTGTCCTCGTAGATTTGGGCGATTGTAACCGGATCAAACCGCTCCCGGATGACCCCTTTTGAGGGAGAAGCCTTCTTCACCTCGGCGATCAGCCGGGGGCGCGTCCCACCGCTGGCCGACAAGGCCGTGGCAAATCCGCGCGTGGGTGCGGCGTCGGCAATTTTGGAACGAAGCTCCACCCGCAGGCGTTTGCCAGCTCTGGCCCGCACCGCCTCCCGCTTGGCGCGGAGGATTTGATCTAACATGCTCATGGGGTCTCATCCCGTTTGGCTTTGGCCACCAGCGTGGAGTACGTGACCACGTTGGGGCGAATGCCTGCGGTCTTCATCTCAGCGACAATAGCCTGGGCGGTGGCGTAGGTCTTCGCTTTGGCCACCAGCGTGGAGTACGTGAACACGTCAGGGCGAATGCCTGCGGTCTTCATCTCAGCGACAATAGCCTGGGCGGTGGCGTAGGTCTCCGCCTTGGCCACCAGCGTGTTGTACGTGACCACGTTGGGCGCCAGTCCCAAACCTTTCAGCATTGTTACCGCCTGCTGTGCCAGCGGAAGCTGCGGGCACAGGTTCACCAATTGTGTCCAGACGACGATGTCACGCTCCAAACCCAGGGGCTTGAGTTTGTTTGTCAATTTTACGAGATCGTCTTTGGTCTTTAGTGGGCTATCGCGAAATACCTCGCCAAAGTTATAGCCCGTGACCACTAAACCCAACCGACGCTTGTCCTCGTCCGAAAAATCTTTGGTGATGTTCTGTACCATGTCTCTTTCCCCGTCTGGGGCGATAATATGGTCCAGGTATGCCGTCTCGGTAAGCAGGTACCCTCCCTCTCTGCGTAGGAAACCAAGGTGGTCCGTGTCTTGCGATAGGAATTCGACAAGCCCGTCCCATTCCCCGCTGCTAAAGGGCAGAAGCGACGACGGATCCTTGGCAAAGGCCGCTCGCAGGGTGGTACTTTCCTGTTTGCGCTCCTCCTTGCGCCGCAGATAAAAGAGGATATTCTCTTCCAAGAACAAACCGCCTGGGCGATAGGCTCCCATGACGTAGAAGACATGCAGTGCCCGCATGATGTCCTTGGCGCGTCCCACGTTGGGCTTGAGCTGATGATCTTTGGCTATTTCATGCATGCAACGCCAGCGCTTACCCATCGCTTCCAAATTAAGGAAGAGAGAACCGGGATGGTGGTCGAATCGATCTGGAAGGCTTTCACCAAAGCTCGCCTCGTACCACCCTGTAAACGCCTTCTCCTCGTCACCCGCTAAACGGGGCATCGTCAATGACTCTAATTTGTCCCATAGGTGTTCGTCGAGGCCAAAACGGTGGCGAAAATCGTAATAGGATGGACCCGTACGTATCGTGGCGGCAAGCATAATACCCGCATCGGCAATGTCCCTCAGAAAACAGTTGATATCGCTCGTGCTGTAGCCGTGCTTAGCCAGATCGTGGAGCCAGGTGTCAATGTCATCCATCCAGACGATGCGGTGATTGGCTTTGGGGAAGGTGGGAAGCAGAAGCCGCTGACCCCTTTCCGGCATCTTGAATGGCCATACGATGACGCTACGTCCCGAGGCCATAAGGCGTTTTATGGCTTCAAACACCGCGCGGGTCTTGCCTGCCAATGGGTGTCCCGCTGTCAGCACCCAGTCGCCCCGGCCCAGACGCGTATCAAGCTCGCTATCAATGTGATAACGGGGAAAATAGTGATCTTTGCTAAGGCTATCGCGATAGCGTTTTTCATAACTGAATGAGCCAAAAATCGCCTTGGCAAGCGTCTCGTCGTTGCTAGCGTTGGTAATAAATTGGGCGGGATCAGGGGGAGGAGGCTTGGCCTCCTGATTTTTTTGGTATTGGTCAAAACGGGCATTCATCTGACTGGCGAGGCGGCTCAAAAAATAGTCTCTGCCCGTATCATCGGTTCTGATATCCTTATAGGATAGCCGTGTCTTGTCTGGATTAAGAATGTGCGATGGAGGCAGCGTATACACATCTGCCACTGTCGGCCAATACAACTGGAACTGGCTCAATTTTTCTGGCAATGTTGTCAGTTCGGCCTCCAACAAACCGAAGACCACGGGAAAGAAAAAAATTCCCTCCTCCTGATTACGCTTCAGAACAGTGGGCCATTCTTTGTCGATGATGTATGAGGAGGTGGCAAAGAGGTCAGAAACAAGTAAAAGACAGCAGCTACATTCCTCCTTCAGTGCCTGCATAATGGTCTCGTCCCACGCTTGTCCGACCAAAATTTCCTTGTAGTCCCATTTCTCCCATTTGCGTTCACTTCTCACAAGAAATGTGCGCAATCGCTCCCAGAAATCCTGGGCGATTGATTCGCCATCGGCGCGAGCATAGGAGATAAAAAGTTTGGGCTGAATTCTGGCATCCATTAGAACCACCTCCTACTCTGGGTCACCTTCAGGATTCCCTGACGCGAAGAATCTATCCATTCGTCCGCTCTCGCAGGGCGTCGAGCTTGTGTTGCGCCGCGCTGGAGTCGATGGATTCGGCGGCCAAGAGCGCCCCGTCTGGCAACGACTTGGCCTTTCCTGCGGCCACGAGGGCGCAGGCGGCATTGGCCAGAACGATCTCCCGCCGCGCGCCTTTTTCTCCTTGCAAGATGGAAAGCGTGATCGCGGCGTTGACCGCAGCGTCGCCGCCCGCCAACTCTTCCGGTTGACCCTGGGCCACGCCAAAGTCGTCAGGAGACAGACGATATGTCGCCACGCGCCCTTCCTTCCCTTCCGACACGTGGCTGGGACCGGTGACGGTGATTTCGTCCAGGCCGTCCGATCCGTGTACCACAAAGCAATGTCGGCCACCCAAGTTCAGAAGCGCCTGCGCCATCAGATGGGTCAGGGCAGGAGAAAAAACGCCCAGCACCTGAATGGATGCTCCAGCCGGATTGGTCAGCGGCCCCAGGATGTTGAAGATGGACCGAAGGCCGGTCTCCTGGCGCGGGACGGCGGCATGCTTCATCGCCCCGTGGAAGAGCGGGGCAAAGAGGAATCCGATCCCGATTTCGTTGATGACGGCCTCGATTTGCGCGGGTGCCAGGTCAATTTTCACGCCCAGCGCCTTGAGCACGTCGGCGCTACCGCAGGCGCTGGAGACGGCGCGATTGCCATGTTTGGCGACGGTGATGCCGCACCCCGCGACGACGAAGGCCACCGTCGTGGAGATGTTAAATGTCCCGCTTCGGTCGCCTCCGGTTCCGCAGGTGTCGACCACGTTCGGGTCGTCCACGCGAATACGGACGGCCTTCTCCCGCATCACCCGCGCTGAGCCGGTGATCTCCGCCACCGTCTCGCCCTTCATCCGCTAGGCGGTCATGAACGCAGCAATCTGCGCGGGCGTGG
>CAZQIT010000130.1:0-31267 GCA_964592995.1 uncultured Nitrospirota bacterium
TACGCGCAAGTAGTGGGATCTCCTGGGTTACTGCCTATTCTCATGGTCAGACTCGATGCGGCCTTAGATCCCGGGTGGACAAGATCGGCTTGCCAAAACGCCGATCCCGTTGTTGCCTGCGGGTGTCTCGAAACCCTCGGCCCCTTCCTACGCTGTTATTTCGGGACTCAATACCTTCACGGTCGGCTTTACCCGTTACCATTGCTCCTCGCCTGCTTTCGCGCCTACGCATCAAGCACACGGTTACCCGTACACCTGCAAGGCTCAATACCTGGCCCGTGGCTAGCGGTTACCAGAGCGGGATTTACACCCGCTAGAATATGCAGCATTGCCCAGCCGCAACCAAGACGCGACACCTTTCGCGCCTTTCGTGCAGAGGTCTCATGTGGACTTGGTCCACGCCGTATGACCCGACTTCCAAAGATGTTGTGTGGCAAGCCCGATTGCGACTATACCAGAAACCGCTACGTATTCGCGCCAAGAAGATGGCAGGTCTGACGGATTTCCAATGATGCCAGCGGTAATTAGCGCAGTACCGCCGGGAATGCTAAACCCGGCAAGAAAAACTAATAAGATTGAGCCGATATCAAACGACCCTTGGCGAATGAGTCGAAGGGAGGTGTAAAGGATGGCTGACACAAGCCCCAGAAGGATGCCGATGCCTGTGACGTCAAGATGCTTAGCCAACACCCTTGGCCTCCTTGCCCACGATGACACCAATTACTGCGCCAACGATAGCACCAACGGGACCACCGATTGCCGCGCCAAGTGCCGCACCGCCGATCAAACCGACCGCTGCGGAGGTCTCACCGCTTGGATCGGGTATATTCTTTGACTTTTTTAAAACCCTTCCAACGTCAGACATAGCCATTACCTCCCCCTCTCATCACTGTCAATATACCTGTTTCATGCAAACTTCTACAATAGCGAAGTGCCAGTTCTATGTGCATAATCTGGGTTTATCGGGGGATGTGGCAGCGATTCCGAAACGATTCTTGAAGTCAATGGGATGGATTGATCTCATACTCCTTGATTTTGGTCAGGAGCGTTTTATAGCTGATTTTCAGCCGCTCGGCGGCGCGGGACTTGTTCCCCCCCGTCTCGCTTAATGCCTTGCGCACCATACGGGACTCCACCTGTCGCACGGCGGCCTCACTTGCCTGTTGAAGCCCCCCCTCCATCGGAATGTCTGAAAGTGACGCTTCTCTTGGCCTGGAGCGCAGGCCGATATGTGAAGGCAGGATGACGCTCCCGTCGCTCAGAATCATCGCGCGCTCAATGCTGTTTTGCAACTCCCGTACGTTCCCCGTCCAGGGATGGGCCAGCAGCATTGCAAGGGCCTGCTCCGAAACCGTTTTGACTTCCTTGTTCATCTCTTTGGCATAATATGCGATAAAATGATCGACCAGCGCCGGAATATCCTCAGCGCGTTCCCGCAGTGGGGGAATCAGGATGGGAAAAACATTCAATCGGAAATAGAGGTCTTCCCGAAATGTTTTTTGCGCAATGGCCTGGAGCAGGTTGCGATGGGTGGCCGCCACCACGCGAACGTCGATTTTGACGCTGACAGCGCCGCCGACGCGCATGATCTCACCCGCTTCCAAAACGCGCAGCAGCTTGGCCTGAAGCGCCGGGTCCATGTCACCGATTTCATCCAGGAAAATAGTGCCTTTATCGGCCAGTTCAAACTTGCCGGTGCGTTTTTCAACGGCACCGGTAAAGGCCCCCCGCTCATGGCCGAAGAGTTCGGACTCCAGCAGGTCATGTGGGATGGCCGCGCAATTGATTGCCACAAAGGCCCTCTCCCGCCGGGGGCTGAGCTGATGTGTCGCCTGCGCAAACAACTCCTTTCCGGTTCCGCTTTCGCCGCAAAGCATGACGGTGGTTTTCCCAGGCGCCACCTTGCGCATCTGCTCCACCGCGTGCAGCATCGTCTGTGCCTTACCGATCAGATTGGGGAGCCGCAGACGCTCTTTAAAGATCGTATTCTCGGTCACCAAGCGCTGCTGCCGCAATGCTTTTTCGATTTGCAACAGAAGATGGTCTGGCGCAAAGGGTTTGGCGATAAAATCGTGTGCCCCTTCCCGGACCGCCTTCACAGCGGTCTCAATGCTGCCATAGGCCGTCATCAGGATGACCGGAATGGAAAGGCGATAGGCCTTCACCGCCTGCAAGACCGAAAGCCCGTCTCCATGTGGCAGCCGCAGATCAGTCACCACCAGATCAATCTCTCCGGTGCGCACCTGTTCAATCCCCTGACGGCCGTCTGGCGCGCAAACAACGCGATAGCCCGCGTCCGTCAATGCCTGTGCCAGCATCTCGGCCAACGGGCCCCGATCTTCAACAATCAGAATCGTCTCCATCTTTCGCTCCTTGAAGTCCCGACGATGGCGTTGCCGAAACCGGAAGCGCCACCGTGAAGGTGGCCCCCTCCCCTTCGGTACTCTCCACCGATATACGACCGTTGTGTGCTAGGACGATTTTGTGGGCCAGGGCCAGCCCCAGACCGGTACCCTTTTCCTTGGTGGTAAAAAAGGGAAGAAAGAGCTGATCCATCCGCTCCATGGGGATGCCGGGACCCGTGTCGGCGATACGAATCCGAACAACCTCCCCGGGGCGTCGGGTCATATCAATGCGGATCTCCCCCCTCCCGTCCATCGCCTCAACGGCATTTTGAATGAGATTGACGAAGGCCTGCTGAATGAGCACCGGATCGAGGAAGGCCTCCACCTCTTCCAGAGCGGAATGAAAGCGGATCGTGGGCACCGAAAATTGATCTATAACTTGGCGTAACAATGTTTCCAGCGCGACCCGCTCGGGATGAATGACGCTTGTTTTGGCGTAATCCAGAAGTTGCGTAATCAGTCGTTCCATGGCCAGGACTTCCTGCGTAATGGCCTGGGCCATTCCCTGTTTTGGGTCGTCTGTCGGTATCTTTTTGGCCAAGAGACTGGAGAACCCCATGATCGTGCTCATATAATTTCGGAATTCGTGTGCGACCCAGGCCGACATCTCTCCCATGAGGGCCAGCCGCCGCTTGATCTCAATCTGCTCCTGAAGATGTTTAATCTCGGTCAGGTCGGTTAATACGATCGTCGATCCGATCATGACCCCCTCCCCGTTACGCAACGCCGAACTGTTCATGCCGACCCAGATGACGACGGCGTCCGGGCGTCGCACCGGATATTCCATCCGACCCGGCTCCCGTGTTCCGATTTCATCCAGCACGGCGGTGAGATCGGCGCCCATGACGGCTGCGTAGGATTTGCCCATGACCGTCTCCGATGTCAGGTTGAGGATGCCCCCTGCCGCAGCGTTGAAGGTGGTGATTCGTTTTTGCAGGTCCAAGGTGATGACGCCGCTGGTCACGCTTTGCAGGATATTTTCGTTATAACTTTCAACGCTTTTTGCCCGCGCTTCCGCATCGCGTTTGAGGCCTTCCAGCGTCCGTTCTTTTTGTTTCAGTTGCAGGATCAGCGCCTGGAACGTATCGACCACGGCGCCCACAGTACTTCGCTCCTCCGGGCCATTTGCACCGTCACGCAGGCGCAACAACAGGGAGCGCGTGAAGCGGTATCCGATCATGCAGAGCAGCACGATTCCGTAGATTTTCGACATGAGGAGGAACAGGGCCAGGTCGCCTTCTCTGCCCCGAAGTGCCAACGCCAGCCCCAGGACGGGGAGCGACAGGATCAGCCCCCCGCACAACAGGGAAAACAGCCGTATTCCCCCATTTCTTGAAATGGACATCCCTGCGTGTTTTAGAGGGTGAGATACCAGCGCACAATGGTCTCTCCCCAAAAGAGAGAGACTATTGCGCAGACGGCAAGGAAGGGGCCGAAGGGGATGGGTTCCGCCCGGCTCCGTCCTCGCACCCCAATCAGGAAGAGGCCGATCACCGAGCCGCCCAGGGCCGCAAGGAAGATGGTCAGGAGGGTCTCCTGCCAGCCCAGAAAGGCCCCGATCATCGCAATCAGCTTGATATCGCCTCCACCCATCCCTTCTTTTTTTAACAGGACAACGGAAAGCACCGCCACCAGATAAAAAAGTCCCCCGCCCAGCAGGAGACCGGCCAGGGCATTGGCCCATCCGAGGGGCAGAACGGTTGCGGCAGAAACCAGCCCGATGGCCATGCCCGGCAGGGTGATGACATCGGGGATGATCTGGTGTGAAAGGTCGATGAAGATGACGGCGATGAGGGCCGCAAGCAAAAGGGCATAAACCGCAGCCTGCGTGGAAGGGCCGAACTGCCGCACCAAGAGCAGGCCCGCGAACCCATGCGCCAGTTCCACCAACGGGTATTGCCACGAAATGGGGTTGCGGCAGGCGCGGCAGCGGCCTTTTAAGAAAATAAAGCTGAACAGGGGGATATTGTCCCAGGGCCGAATGGGTGCCCGGCATTGGGGACAGTGCGACGGGGGGAAGACGACCGATTCTTCGCGGGGCAGGCGGTGGATGCAGACGTTGATAAAGCTGCCAACCATCAACCCAAAGATGAAGATGACGACAAAAAACATTCGCTACGCCACAATTTCGGTGCCGACGCCCTGATCGGTAAAGATCTCCAGAAGCAGCGCGTGGGGCACCCGCCCGTCGATAATATGCGCTTTTCGCACCCCCTGTTCAACGGCGTCCAGGGCCGCTTCCACTTTGGGCAGCATGCCGTGGGAGATCACGCCGGTCTCCATTAGACGCTGAGCCTCTTTTTTGGATAACGTAGAGATGAGTCGGCCCCCGGACACCGGGTCCTCTCCGGCCTCCGGGCCATTCAGAATGCCGGGGACATCGGTCAGAAAGAGGACCTTCTCGGCGGAGAGGGCTGCGGCCAGCGCGCCTGCCACGCCATCCGCATTGATGTTATAGCTCTTGCCTTCCGCATCGGCGCCGACGGGGGCAATGACGGGGATGAATTGCGAAAGGGCGAGGAGGATGGCCGGATCAATGGCTTGTACGGCGCCGGTGTGCCCCCCGGTATGTCCCCCGATGTGTTCCCCGATGTGTCCTATTGTTTCAACCGGGCCGATGTGAAGGGGCCGCGCTTGAATCAGTGCACCGTCCTTGCCCGTCAGTCCGACTCCGCGGCCCCCGTGTCGGTTAATCAGCGTGACAATCTCTTTGTTGATCGTCCCTCCCAGCACCATTTCGACAATCTCCATGGTTTCTGCGTCGGTCACCCGCACCCCGTTGATAAATTGGGGTTCCCGGCCCAGCTTTTTCATCAGCTCGGAAATTTGTGGCCCGCCGCCATGCACGATCATGGGGTTCATCCCCACATATTTCATCAGCACGACATCTTCGGCAAACTGGTGCTTTAAGACAGGGTCCGTCATTGCCGCCCCGCCATATTTGATGACAATGGTTTTTCCAAAGAAGGCCCGAATGTAGGGGAGGGCCTCAATCAGGACCTGCGCCTTGTCGTTGATCTTTTGAGGCATGACCTTAGTCCATATCCCGCTTGAATGGCGCACATTTTATCATAACCGCCCCGCCCCGCGCTAACAGATGTGTGCCTCGGTGGCGGGGGGAACGGTGGGGGTCCACAGGCAGATGCCTGTTTCCTTGAAGCGCACCGGTGTTGAAAAAACGAGGTCGTTGGCGCCGCTGTTTCGCACCTCTAGGTCATAGGTGTTGACCGTTGCCGCCGTGACCATCAAGGTGTCGCCCTTGGTGATGTTGGTTTGGTAGGGGCCTGTGAGAGTGCCATCCACGACGCTGCGTGAGTTGGCGGACGGAGTGGGCGGCCCGATTTGGGTGTTGATGACGAGGATGCTATAGCCCGTGCTGGTGTTGTCATCCGCCAGGGCATAAAGAATGGCCTGCGTTGCCTTGCCGTCCGACATCATGCCAGCCCGCACCGCCCGAGACCGGAAACCGGCCAATTGCGGGTGGGCGATGGCCGCCAGAATCCCGACAATGGCCACCACGATCATCAACTCTATTAGCGTGAAACCGCGATTCCGACCCATTTGTCTGCTGTTCATCACGTCCACCCCAAAACAACCCTCCCCGCAGGGAGCGGCAGAATCCGGCAATCTTCGTCAGAGATAAAAAAAGGGGGCTTCAAACGAAGCCCCCTTTCGTGCGCGTTCAAGATCAGCAGATGTAAGTCTCCGTTGTGCCAGCCGCACCGGCTGCGTCACTCCACAAACAAGTTTGGGCAAGCGCAGTGCCAATAAAGGTGACCGGTTCCCCAAAGGTGGCGTCATTGCCCGCCTGGCTTCCATGTCTGACTTCGAAGCTAAATGTCGTTGCCGTTATTATATTTGGGGTACCGAGGGTCATAATGCTTCCCTTGGTTAAGTTAGTCGCGTGCGTACTCGTGCCCGCTCCGGCAGTATCAAGAGGAAAAGACACCTGGGTAGCGGTGGGTGGCCCAATTGGAACGTTGTCCACGACCGAAAAACCATCGCTAGGGTAATCCTCTAAAAGGGACATCATCACCGTCGTAGCCGATTTCCCGTCCGACACCATGCCGGCCCGGATCGACCGCGCCCTGAAACCGATCAACTGCGGGATGGCGATGGCTGCCAGAATCCCGATGATGGCCACCACGATCATCAACTCTACCAACGTAAACCCTTTTTTATTTGCAATTTTGTTCAACATGGCTTCCTCCTTGGATTGTGTTGTTTGTTGTTATTCTATTGTTTGGTTGCAAAAGGTCGCGATACCTTCTACCCCACCTAACCTCCCCTTGGAAAGGGGAGGAATCCCCTCCTTTACAAGGAGGGGTAAGGGGAGGTACCAGAACCGCCTCATACTCCCATAACGCGCTCACACCCTGATATAAATGCAGGTTGCGTGCCAAAATGATGAATAAATAAAAAGATGTTATTTTACAGTTTGTTGTGTGAATTGTGCGCGGGGGTGTTGAGGAGATTTGAGGAATATTGTCACTGCATCCCCAGAAATGTGACATTTTTTGTCAGGGGCACACGGTCACCCTTCACAAATCCTGGCCGAAACCGGCCTCTTTAAACTTAAGGCGCAGTTTTTCGTTGGCGGGGTCCAGTTTTAAGGACTCTGCCCAGGCCGCACGCGCCTGCGCCGGACGCTGTTGACGTAGATAGACCTCTCCCAAATGTTCATGGATCACCGGATCGTCCGGGGCCAGCGCCGCCGCTTTTTCAAGATATTGAACGGCCTCCGAAAGTGCATTCTTCTTATAGTAGGCCCAGCCGAGGCTGTCCATAAATGCGCCATTTCCCGGTTCGAGGACGAGGGCGCGGTTGACCAACTCAATGGCCTTGTCCAACTGAACGCCAGCATCGGCATAGGTATAGCCCAGATAATTGAGGGCGTTGACATGCCGGGGATCAATCTGGATGGCCCGCTCCATGGCCGCCACCAGATCGTCCGGCCGCTTCAACTTGTCGTAAGTGGTTCCCAGATGAAAATAGAGGTCTGGATTGTCGGGGCGCTTCCCAATCCCCTCCGAAAAAGCGCGGGCCGCCTCTTCGTAGCGCCCCAGTTCATAGAGGGCCAGACCCGAGAGCAGGGCGTCTTCCCAGCGTGCGGGGTCGCTCTGGTGTGCCCGCTCCGTCTGCGCTACGGCCTCCAGAGGGTTTTTGAGTTTGTAGAGGTAAAGAGCGCCCAATCGAAGCCGGAGGTCATAAGCGCCGGGATTGCGGGCCAGCAGTTTTGCATAGACATCGGCCGCCTCCTGATCCTTCCCCTGGCGCTCATAGGCGATCCCCATGTGCAGCGCGGCGGGATCAAATGCCGGATCAAGGGTGAGGGCGGTTTGGTATTGCGCGACGGCCTTTTCCCACTGTTCCGCTTCGGCGTAGACCGATCCCAGATGATGGTGGGCAAGGGCCGATGCGGGGTTGGCTGCGATGCCGCGCAGCAGAACGGCCTCGGCTGCATCCTGACGGTTTTGGGTTGTATAAGCGCCTGCCAGCCGCGCATAGGCGCCCACTTCGTGCGGGTCTGCTCGAATCAGACGTTCGTAGAGGTCAATCGCCTGATCGGGCTGTCCTGCGGCGATGGCCAGATCACCGGCCAGAAATAACGTTTCGACATCTTCGGGGTCGTTTTGCAGGGTGCGCTGGGCATATTCCAGTGCCTCCTGATCTCGTCCCGTGCGGTGCAGCATGATGGCGATGCGATGCAGCAGAAAACGGGCTTTCGGATCGTGTCGGAGCGCTGTTTCGTACTCCTGAAGGGCCGACGCATCCTCACGGCCTATTTCGTATTGAAGCCCGAGGATCGAATGATAATAGGCCGCAGGCGGCGGTGTGTCAGCGGAAGAGGCCAAGATTTGAGATGAGATCCCGGAGCAGGCGACAAGGGTCTGGGAAAGGAGGAGTAGGAGGCCGCAAAAAAGAGGCGCATTACAGCCCGCTCTGTTCGCCTTTTTTATTTTCGTCTTTTTGGGGTGTGACATCAATGGCGTCGGGTTCGGACATCCCCTTTTTGAAGCCCCTGATCGCCTTACCGATGGCCAGTCCGACTTCGGGGACCCTTCCCACACCGAAGACCATCAAGGCAATCAGAAGCAGCACAACTAATTCGGGAAGACCGAGTCCAAACATATGCAATACCCAAGAGTGACCCGCATTATAAATTTCGTGAAGGGGGCCTGTCAACACAATGTCGGTCCAATCCCATGATTCCACAGTTATGGAGTGGGAGAGAGCCGAAACGAAGGGGTTGAAGTGTTCCAAAATACGCCTTGACAAAATCAGGGCAGGGTGTATACTCCAATCCGCTTGGTGGGGCAAAGTGGGATAAAGTGGGAAGAAGGTAGGGGCGGTGTTTACAGGCCACGTTCAGCACACCCTTGACGAGAAGGGGCGGTTGAGCATTCCGGCAAAGTTCAGGGAAGTGCTCAACGGAACCCCCAGCCAAAGCCTGGTGATGACCACTGCGGGGCATCCCTGCCTCGTTGCCTATCCACGACACGAATGGGACCTGATCCGAAAACGGGCGCGCGACCTGGCATTGGCGGAGGACGCCCATCATCACATTGACGAAGATTTTCTGCGGCGGTTTTACGCCGAGGCGTCGGAATGTGCGCTGGATCGTCAGGGCCGGATTCTCATTCCGCCGACCTTGCGGGAGTATGCCCAACTCCATGGCGAAGCCATCGTGGTCGGCATTGATTACAAGTTTGAGATCTGGAGTCCGTCGGCATGGCAGGAGCAATATCAGGCCGTTCGGGGCAACACCGATGTCATTCGGAAGACACGCCTCCGTCTGGGAATGTAAATGGCCATCAGCCGGTCATGCGGGCCGAAGTGCATCAGCCAGTCATGCTGGCCGAAGTAATTGACGCACTGGATTGCAAGCCGGGCGCAATTTATCTGGATTGCACCCTGGGTTTGGGGGGGCACACGGAGGCCATCCTGAAAAAGACGGCGCCGGATGGCGTGGTCATCGGCATTGACCGTGACGCGGACGCCCTGGCCTGTGCCGCGCGTCGGCTGGCCCCGTATGCCGGTCGGGTGATCCTGCGCAAGGGCGCATTCGGAGCGTTGCCGGAGATATTGGGCGCACTGCAGCGGGAAGGGTCTGTCCCGCTTCCTGCGCCTCCCTCTGAAATATCGGGCATCCTCTTTGACTTGGGGGTCTCTTCGTTTCAGTTGGATCACCCGGAACGGGGATTTTCTTTTCAGACGCCCGGCCCCCTGGATATGCGGATGGATCGTGCTCAAAAAGAAACGGCTGCTGATTGGGTGAACAGGGCTTCGTCTGACGCACTTGCTGCTCTGATTTGGGAATATGGGGAAGAGCGGTGGTCCAGGCGGATTGCGTCGGCGATCCTCCGACATCGTGAAGCGGAAGGGGACATCTTGCGGGTGGAGACACTCGAGCAGATTATCTGGCAGGCCACCCCCGCACGGGCACGCCACGGACGCATTCACCCGGCGACGCGCACCTTTCAGGCGTTGCGCATCGCGGTCAACGACGAAATGGCGCAACTGCGGGCGGGACTGGACGCAGCCATCTCCATGCTGGCGCCGGGAGGAAGGTTGGCCGTTATTTCGTTCCACTCCCTCGAAGACCGCTGCGTAAAACAGGCCTTTCGTGCGGCAACCCTGCGGCCGGAAGGCCTGCGGGCGGAAGACAAGCCGTTTATCAACCTCCACAAGAAGCCGATTCAAACGGGGCCTGAAGAGTGCGCCCGAAATCCGCGCGCCCGCAGTGCGAAGATGCGCGTCCTGGAACGGGAGCACGGCTCCTGCGAGGGGTACGACCCCTGCGAGGCGGCATGAAAGAGGAGCGGGAGCAGAGCTTGGGGCATGTGCGAAGATCTGGCCTGTGGGTGTTGGGGGGGGTCCTCTTCCTTCTGGCCTTTCTTGCACTTTGGCAACGTACCCAGATGTATCGTCTGGGGTATGAGATTGAAGCGCTGAAACGGCTCAAAAGTGATGCGCTTCGCACCCATCAACAACGTCTCGTCGAGGCGGAGAGCCTCAGTGCGGTGGAACGAATTGAGCGGATTGCGTTGGATCAGTTAAACATGGTGCCCGCCCTGACGCAACAACGGATTTATGTCAAGCGCCGTGGAGAGAGGGATGTGCATGTCAAATAATTCCGGTCCGAAACGATCACATGTGGTGGGCCTGTTCCTTCTTGGAATGGCCGGTTTTTTGACTGTCGCCGTTCGCCTGATCTTCCTTCAGGGATTTCAGCAGGGAGAATGGCGTCTGGAGGCCCGACGCGAGCATGAGAAGTCGGCGTCCATCGCGCCCGCGCGGGGGACGATTTATGATCGTCAGGGCCGGATTCTGGCCGTCAACATGGATGTGCCGTCGGTCTATGCCGATCCCTCTGCCATCCAGAATTCCGCCGCCGCCGTTCGCGCTCTGGCGCAGATTTTGCCAGAGGCCCCGCGCGCCCTGTCTGAAAAGTTGAACTCCAAAAAACAGTTTGTCTGGCTGGCCCGGACGGTAGATTCCGATCAAGCCAATGCCATCGAAGAGAAAGAGATCGAAGGGATCGGCCTGCGGATGGAGAGTAAACGGTTCTATCCCCGGCGGGAATTGTTCGGCCACGCGCTGGGGTTTGCGGGTCTGGACAATCACGGACTGGAAGGGGTTGAACGGCAATATGACGTGCGGCTGCGCGGCGAAGCCCAGCACGGCGTCATCGAACGGGACGCGCACGGAGCGTCGGTCTTCCCCAAGGGATTTGAATATGCCCCCCTGCCGCGTGGATCGGACGTGCACCTCACGATTGACGAGGTGATCCAATATATCAGCGAACGCGAACTTGCAAAGGGAATTAAGAAGACCGGGGCCAGGGGAGGCGTGGCCATGGTGATAGTGCCTCAAACAGGCGAGATTCTGGCGTCGGCTGTGTATCCCCGATTTAACCCCAACGCCGCCACGCGCTATTTGCCCGCAGCCTTTCGAAACCGCGCCGTGACGGACACCTATGAACCGGGTTCCACATTTAAAATTGTGACGGCTGCGGTGGCACTGGAAGAGGGAGTGGTGTCGGAAGAAGAGTTGATCGACTGCGAGGCGGGGCGCTATCTCGTTCCCGGAACCCGAGGGGCCGTGATCCACGATCATCTTCCGGTGGGTCGGGTCTCTTTTCGGGATATGATCGCAAAGTCCAGCAATATCGGAACGGTGAAGGTGGCGCAGCGCCTTCAGGCAGAGATGCTGGCCTCCTACATTCGGGCGTTTGGTTTCGGCGACCCGCTGGGCGTTGATCTGATCGGCGAGGCTTCCGGCGTCGTGCGTCCGGTTCAGGACTGGTCTAGGCGTTCTCTGGCGTCGGTCGCCATCGGGCAGGAAGTCAGCGTGACGCCACTGCAAATGGCGGCTGCGATGTCGGCGTTGGCCAATCGGGGTCTGCTGATGGCGCCCTATCTGACCCAGCCGGAGATGCCGACCCAGCCGGAGATGCCGAAGGATCCGGTGCCCCTGCGGCGGGCTGTTTCCGAAGTGACTGCGGGTCGGATGTCACGGATTTTGGAAGAGGTCGTGCGATCGGGTACCGGAACGCGTGCGGCCATTCCCGGTTATTCCGTGGCAGGCAAGACAGGCACCGCGCAGAAGATTAACCCCGACACCGGCCGTTATTCCGAAGATCGGTTTATCGCCTCCTTTGTCGGATTCGCCCCCGTGGAAGCGCCCGCCATCACCATCCTGGTCATGATCGACGAGCCAAAGGGCGAGTCCTGGGGCGGAACGGTGGCCGCCCCCGTCTTTTCCGCTATTGGACGGGAAGTGCTTCACTATTTAAAAGTTCCGCCCTATTCTGTGGGTGAACGTCGTGTGGAAATTGCCCTGAATGCGCCCGCTTGCCCTGATTGTGTCCTTCTCTCTGCGTCCTCCGCGCCGCTGCTGCGATAATCCTGAAACGGCTGATTGCTGACAAGGTTCCCATTGAAGTTTGAAGCGTTGATGACTGCATTGCCCGATGCAACCGTGTGGGCCGCACCCCTCGCCGGGGCCGCGCCCCTCGTAGGGGGTACGCGCGATCTGGACATTCTGCGCATCGTTTCGGATTCGCGGAATGTGGCGCCCGGAGATTTGTTCGTAGCACTTCCCGGATCTTTGCAGGAGGGCCGTCAATTCGTTCCGCAGGCGATTCGGAATGGCGCCGTTGCGGTTTTGACAGAGCACGCTGAAACGACTTGCCGTAACACGGATGTGGCCTGGATTGAGGTTCCGGATGCCCGCGCCGCCCTGTCGGCCCTGGCCGCGCACTTCTTTGGCCACCCGTCGGCGAAGATGACGCTGATTGGCGTCACCGGCACCAACGGCAAAACCACCACCACTTTTTTGATTCGGGCCATGCTGAACGCTGCGGGATTCAAAACCGGCATGATGGGGACGATTGGACATGATCTGGCCGGAGAGACGCGTCCAGCGACCCACACCACGCCGGACGCGCTGTCGCTGCAGTCACTTTTTTCCGATATGCGAGACCGTGGCGTGACGCATGTGGCGATGGAAGTCTCCTCGCACGCCCTGGATCAGCGACGGACGGAAGGCTGCCAATTTCAGGCTGCCGTCTTTACCAATCTGACACAGGACCATCTGGATTATCATGGCAACATGGACGCCTATTTCTCTGCAAAACGAAAACTCTTCGATCAGATGGATCGGCAGAAAGGGCGCGCGGTCATCAATCTGGATGATCCCTACGGCGGACAACTGAAACAGGCGCTGCCCGGGCGCAATCTGGGGTTTGGCATGACACCCCCCGCCGATATCTATCCGACGTCGCTGGTTTTAGATCAGGGGGGGATTCGGATGCACGTTGTCACGCCGATGGGCGCACTGGATGTGGCATCGCCCCTGATGGGCCGACATAACGCCTACAATCTCCTGGCGGCCATTGGGGTGGGTGTGGTGCTGTCACTTTCCAAAGAACAGATCGTGGATGGAATTTCGGCCCTGTCGGCGGTGCCGGGCCGGTTTGAAAAGATTGATGCGGGCCAGGACTTTCTGGTGATTGTAGATTACGCCCATACGGAGGACGCCCTCTGCCGTCTGCTGGCGACCGCCGCAGCGCTGTCCCCCCGGCGGATCGTGACGGTTTTTGGATGCGGTGGAGACCGAGATCGGGGTAAGCGACCCAAAATGGGGAGCATCGCCGGACAGATGAGCGATGCCGTCATTCTGACCTCCGACAATCCCCGTAGCGAGCCGCCGCTGTCCATCATTGAGGAAATTGAGGCGGGGGTCAAAACCACCGGAACGCCCTATCAGATTGTTCCGGATCGCAGGGCGGCCATCGTTGCGGCAATCTCCACGGCGCGGACGGGAGAGATCGTCATTATTGCAGGCAAAGGTCATGAAACCATACAGATCATCGGCAACCAGACGCTTCCCTTTGATGACCGTGAAGTCGCCCGAAATGCCGTAATGGATCGGTCCTGCGGACGGCAATCCTACCGTCGGCAGTATGCTTCGCACACCTGGCCCATGTCGTCCCCCATCTCCATTGACAGTCGGACGATTCGAGAGGGCGATCTCTTTGTTGCCCTGTGCGGCCCACGATTTGACGGCCATGACTATGTGGAGAGTGCCCTCCAGAAAGGGGCAGCGGCGGCCATTGTTTCAAACGCGGCCTATCACCTGCGGCGAGACCTATGGGCACCATTTTTAGCAGCCCTGATTTGCGTGGAAGATCCCCTGACGGCGCTTCAGGAGATGGCCCGTACACGTCGTGCGCACTTCGACGGCCCGGTGGTGGGGATTACGGGCAGCAATGGAAAAACAACCACGAAAGAGATGACCGCCGCCATTTTGTCCTGTGGCGGGCCGGTCTTGTCCACAGCGGGGAACTTCAACAACCAGATCGGTCTTTCGCTGTCGATTTCGCGCCTCTCTGTGGAACATCGGGCTGCGGTGCTGGAAATGGGGATCAGCCGGAAAGGGGAGATGCGTCTGTTGTGTCAGATCGCCACTCCAACCGTCGGATTGATTACCAACATCGGCCCGGCCCATCTTGAATTTTTAGAAAATGTGGAGGGGGTGGCGGCAGAAAAAGGAGTCCTGTTCGAATCCGTTCAGACCGCCATTGTCAATATGGATGATCCAAAGCTGGCCCCGTGGGCCGCACCCCCCGCAGCAGGGGCCGGGTCCCTGCGGGAGTGCTGGACTTACGGACTGGAGCGGGCGGCCGATGTGATGGCCTCCGCAGTGGTTTTTCGAACGGACGGGATGACCTTCGATCTGCATCGTCATGGGATCAGGGAGGGGAACATCTTTCTTCCTACCTATGGACGCCATCAGGTTTATAACGCCCTTGCGGCCGCCACCGTGGCCTATGCCCTCTCACGCACATTCGAGGAGATTCGTGTGGGACTGGCTGGGTTTCGTCCCCCGGACATGAGGATGCAGGTGCAAAAGATCGGCGATGTCTGCATTCTCCTGGATGCCTATAACGCCAATCCGGCTTCAATGCGTGCGGCGCTTTCAGCACTGGCTGCCCTTCCAAATTTAAGCGGGCGCCGGATTGCGCTGCTGGGGGATATGTTGGAGTTGGGGGCTGTTTCGGAATCGGCGCATCGGGAGGTGGGAGAAGCCGCCGCGCGAAGTGGTGTGGATGCCCTGGTGGCCGTGGGGCAATGGGCGGAGCAGATGGCCCGGGGTGCGCGGCAGGCAGGCCTCACCGACGTTTCGACCTACCCCGATGCAGAATCGGTGGTGCTCAAAGTGGTGCCGGGAGATTGTCTGCTGGTGAAAGGCTCTCGTGGGATGAAGATGGAGCGGGTGTTACAAACACTGCAACAACAGACATCGAACGTTCAGAAAGCATCCTAATGCTATATCACTTTTTCTATTCGCTGCACGAACAGTTTTCGTTTCTGAATGTCTTTCGCTATATCACTTTTCGCACCATCTATGCCGTGTTTACCGCCTTTGTGATTTCGTTGTTGATCGGGCGGAAGGTGACGGCGCTGCTTGCGCAATATCAGATTGGTCAGTCGATCCGAAGCGACGGACCTCCGTCGCACCTGGGTAAAGCGGGGACGCCCACGATGGGGGGCATCTTGCTTCTGGGGACGGCGCTGATGGCCACCTTGTTATGGGCCGACCTCAAAAACCGCTACATCTGGCTGGTGATACTGACGACGGTGGGGTTCGGACTCGTCGGTTTCTGGGACGACCTCTTGAAATATCGACATGCCAACTCAAAAGGCCTGCGTCCGCGTGTGAAGTTCGGGCTTCAACTCCTCATCGCCCTCATCGTTGCGGCGGGCCTGTATGCCACACCCGCCTACTCTTCCATTCTGTCCATCCCTTTTTTCAAGGCGGTCACCCCCAATCTGGGCCTCTTCTATATCCCATTTGCCATTTTGGTGATTGTGGGGGCGTCCAACGCGGTGAATCTGACGGACGGACTGGACGGTCTTGCGATGGGACCGGTCATCATGACGACCATGGCATACACCGTCATCGCCTACGTGGCGGGGCATCGGATTTTGTCGGAATATCTCTTGATTCCCTACATCGAGGGGGCGGGTGAGCTGTCTGTTTTTTGCGGCGCCCTCATTGGCGCCAGCCTGGGTTTCCTCTGGTTTAACGCCTATCCGGCCACCCTTTTTATGGGGGATGTCGGGTCGCTGCCGCTGGGGGCGGCAATCGGTACGGTGGCGGTGATCTCAAAACATGAACTGCTCCTGGCCTTCGTGGGAGGGGTCTTTGTGGTGGAAGCCGCTTCGGTCATGCTCCAGGTGCTCTCTTTTAAAATGCGCGGGAAGCGTATCTTCCGAATGGCCCCCATCCATCACCATTTTGAATTGAAGGGATGGAAGGAACCCAAAATCGTGGTGCGATTCTGGATCGTGTCCACCATGCTGGCATTATTGAGTCTCAGTACCCTGAAGCTCAGATAAATGGGTTGATGTCATGATCGATGTGGTACAAGATTCTGCCATCCCGTGCGCGAAGGAGGGGTGCGACCCCTGCGAGGGGTGCGACTCCAGCAGGATGCCCGTGCGCGAGACGCGGGTGACCGTCGTGGGCATGGGGAAGAGCGGGATGGCGGCGGCCGTTCTGCTTGCGCGTGCGGGGGCACGGGTGCGGGTGCTGGACGATCAAAAGGTGGCGGCCCCATCTTGGGTGCAACCGCCGGGTGAGGCTTATCCGATCCAGTTTCGCTTCGGGGCATGGGAAGAGGAAGACTTTCTGGATTCGGATCGGGTGGTGGTGAGTCCGGGGGTGCCGCTCTCAAAGCTACCGATGCAGGCATTGAGGGCGCGGAACATTCCGGTGATGGGCGAGATGGAACTGGCTGCGGCTTGGCTTTCCGCGCCGATCCTGGCCATTACTGGAACCAATGGAAAGAGCACCACCACGACGCTGGTGGGGGAGATGTTAAAGTCGGCGGGCTGGCGGGTTTTTGTCGGCGGCAACCTGGGGACGCCGCTCTGTGAGGCGGCGGGTTCCGATTGGGATTTTATTGTGGCGGAGGCCAGTTCCTTCCAGTTGGAGACGGTACAACAGTTTCGGCCTCGTATTGCCGCACTTTTGAATATTACCCCCGATCATCTGGACCGTTATCCCGATATGGCGGCCTATCAACGGGCAAAGTGGCGCATCTTTGAAAATCAAACCGCCCGGGATCATGCGATCCTGAATGCCGATGATCCGCAATCGATCCCCCCGATCCTGGCCAGTCGGCGCATTGCTTTTAGCCGGACACATGTGCCGGAGCGCGGGGTCTACCTCCGGCACGGAGAAATTTATTCCAACCTCTGGGGGAAGGAAGAGTCGGTCATCAAGATAGAGCGCCTTCGGATCAAGGGGGTGCATCAGGTCGAAAATGTCATGGCGGCCGTCGCCATGGCGCTTTTGTGCAGCGCGCCGATTGCGGGGATTCGACAGGTCTTGATGGAATTTCGCGGACTGCCGCATCGGATGGAGTTCATCCGAACGGTGCGGGGTGCACAATATATTAACGATTCAAAGGGGACGAATGTGGGGGCCGTGCTCAAATCGCTGGAAGGGATGACCGCGCCGGTCATCCTGATTGCAGGTGGAAAAGAGAAGGGATGCGATTTTCATCCTCTGAATGTGCCCATCCGAAAAAAGGTCAAACGGCTGATCCTGATGGGCGAGGCTGCGGAGAAGATGGCCCAGTCCTTCGCGCTTTCCACGACCATCGAACGGGCCAATTCCATGGAGGAGGCGGTTCAGATGGCGGCCTCTTTTGCGGCACCTGGCGATGTGGTGCTTCTGGCCCCCGCCTGCGCCAGTTTTGACATGTTTCGGGATTATCAGGATCGGGGCGACCACTTTCGACGGGCCGTCGCCGCATTGTCGCCATGACGATATATCCTTTCGCGCCTTTCGCACCGGTCGCACCGGTCGCACCGGTTGCCCGTTCGGAAAGAAGGCGGAATCGGGAATTGGGCGATGGCGCACTGGTGGCCGTTGTCCTGGTGCTGTCGTTGATGGGTTTGATGATGATCTTCAGTGCCAGTTCGGTGCGGGCCTTGAGGGACTATCAGGATGCCGCCTACTTTTTAAAAAAACAGGCCTGCTGGATGCTGATCGGGTGGGTGTTCTTCGCCTTGGCCGCCCGCATGGATTATCATCGTCTTCGGGAGAAAATGCTTCCCTTGGCGGGACTGGTTCTTCTGTTGTTGGTTTGGGTATTGATGGATGGAACAAAGGTCAATGGTGCCCGCAGATGGCTTCGGATCGGCCCGGCGCAGTTTCAGCCTTCGGAGCTTGCCAAACTCTTTCTGGTGATCTATCTCTCTCACTATATGACGCGCAAAGAGGGACCGGTTTCAATCCTGCCCCCCCTGATGATTGTGGCGGCGGTTGCGGGACTGACGCTTTCGGGGCGCGATTTGGGATCGGCACTGATGATGCTGGCGCTGGCCTGGACCCTCTTCTTGCTGGGCGGGACGCCGCCAATGCAACTTTTGGCGTTGGCCACCGCAGCCGTGCCGCTTGCGATCTATTGGATGATCAAGACCCCTTGGCGCCTGGAGCGGCTTTTGGGCTATCTGAATCCGTGGGAGAACCGCCTGACCAGCGGTCATCAACTGATTCAGTCCTACCTGGCGTTGGGGAGCGGAGGGAGTGTCGGGGTGGGTCTTGGGGAGGGGCGTCAGAAGTTGTTCTTCTTGCCGGAGTCGCACACCGACTTTGTCTTTGCCGTGGTGGGAGAAGAGTTGGGACTGTTGGGCACTTTGTTGGTGACGGCGCTTTATGCGGCACTTCTGTGGCTGGGGACGCGCATTGCCCTGTCGCAGTCCGACCCGTTTGGGCGGATGCTGGCCTTCGGGATGACGTGGATGATGACCCTGTCGGTGCTGGTCAACATGGCGGTGGTGACGGGGCTGATGCCCACCAAGGGGTTGCCCCTCCCTTTTATGAGTTATGGCGGCTCCTCGCTGGTGGTGAATTTTCTGGCGGCGGGGCTGCTCTACCGTCTCTCAAAGGATCCCGCCGGAGGAGAACGCAGAGACGGAATAACAGATCGGAAAACCCGATGAGCGTGCCGATCCCTTCACAGCCCGCGTGCCTTTCGGATGCTGTCGAACGCATTGTGCGGCAGTTTGATTCAGTCCATATGCTTACGGAGCTTTGACGACATGGGTGAAATCCGACCACTGCTCAATGCGGAAGGCGCGGATGTCCCGCACGGATTCCGGAAACCACGCACGGGCACGCAACGCCTGAATTGCGAGGAACAGGCTTGCCATGTCTTCGTTGTCTGTCACGTAGAGACTGCCCTGAACGCGGCGAAAACCGTGCTCGCCCAGAACGACCCCAATCTCGGTGTATGCCTGTGTGACACCCCTGGGATGATGCTTTTCGGTGTCAGCGACAACGAGGTCGAACGCAACCGCGTACATCAGTGGGCTTCCGGGTCGTCGGACAGGTGCGTTAAGCGGTACTCCGCTTTCTCGCCTGTTTCGACCATCGTGACTTCAACCATCCAGTCACCATCCTCCAGTTGGCGGAGGGCTTGGCCTACTTCGTACTGCGGCCCAAACGGGCCGAAACGCTTGATCTTACCGACTGGAACGGATGGCGGGGCGATGACAATGTGCATGGAAGTTCTCCCAAAACTCGACCTGCGGACTATATACGAAAATCCAATTCTGCGAAAGTGTCATGAAGAAAGCGTTTGATTGCGTGGCCATGAAGCACCCAATACAGGAGCGCCAGACCCAAAAATTGAGGGGACTGTCGCCCACCGAAGAGAGCCGATTCATGCAGGCTGAAATCGCCAAAGACCCCGCCCTGGCCGTGTTTTGCAGGACATCCCGCCAGCCGGTGGCGGTACGGCAAGGGGAAGTCGTTGCGGGGTGATTGGTGAAAATTGTGATTGCAGGCGGAGGGACGGGGGGGCATCTTTATCCGGGGATTTCCCTGGCCCGGGCCTTTGCGCGGCTTGATCCTGCCTCTGAAATTCTCTTTGTCGGGACCGCTGCCGGCATGGAGGCCAAACTGCTGCCGGAGGCGGGATTTGCGTTTGCCGCCATCCCCGCACGGGGATGGGTCGGAAAAGGGAAAATGGATCAATTGCGCACGCTCCTGATGATGCCTGCGGGAATCTGGAAGTCCGTCCAGATTTTACGGCGCTTTTTGCCCCACCTGGTCATCGGAATCGGCGGATATGCCGCAGGACCGGTGATGCTGGCCGCTTGGTGTTTACGACATAAATTACTGCTCCTGGAGCCGAACGCCGTGCCCGGCCTGGTCAACCGGCTGATGGCCCCGCATGCCCACAAGGTCATGATTGCGTTCGATGCCACGCGGGCCTGCCTGAAGGGCGGAAATCTGGTCTGTTGTGGCACACCCGTCCGGCCCGAAATCGTGGCGGCCCGACATGCGCCGCGTCCGAGGGCAGCCGCGTCGCCGATGCAGGCGTTGGAAACGAATACACCCGTGGGGCCAGGAGGGAGTCAGGAAGTGGGTGTGCGAAGCATACTGCCCTCCGCAGGAGCCGCAGGACTGCCCTTGACGCTGCTGGTGCTGGGCGGGAGCCAGGGGGCACACGCCCTCAATCGTGCCATGATGGATGCCGCCCCGTTTTTGGACAAGGCGCGTGTGGCGATCATTCACCAAACGGGCCAAAAAGATGAGGCGGCGGTGCGGGAGGCCTATGAACGGATTGGATGTTCCGCAAAGGTTTCGGCCTATATTCATGACATGGCGGCGGCATACGGCGCATGTGACCTGGTCATCAGCCGGGCGGGTGCGGGCACGCTTGCGGAGATTGCGGTGGTGGGACTGCCGTCCATTCTGATACCCTATCCGTTTGCCCAGGGGCATCAGGAAAAAAACGCCGACGCCCTAGTGTCGGCGGGGGCTGCAGAGATGATTCTGGAGCGGGACTTGAATGGGCGGATGTTGGCGCAGCGGGTGACCGACCTGCTGTCCGCACCGCAGCGGCGAACGGAGATGGCAGAAGCTGCGTCTCGGCTGGGCCATCCCCACTCCGCAGAAGAGATGGTCCGGATCGGGTATCAGGTTGCGGGCAGGGCCTGGCGCGCGGAGGGGGTGGCAGCATGAAGCAGCAGATGCGGGAAGTGTTCCGGGACTATCCGGGTGAAATCCGTTTTGATGAACCCCTCGCGCCCTACACCTCTCTCAAGGTGGGTGGTCCTGCGGATGTGATGTTGTTTCCAAAATCGACCTCCGAAATGGTGGAGGCCCTTGCACGAATTGACCCGCATCGGCTTCCCTTTTTCGTCCTGGGCCGGGGGAGCAATCTGCTGGTCAAAGATGGTGGCATTGCGGGGGTGGTGATCCATCCCATCTCGGAGCGGATTGCAAGAAGTGGTGAGACGGGGTTTGTGGCCGACGCAGGTGTTTCCTATCCCCGGCTATCGGCGATGGCCCTGGGCTGCGGGCTTTCGGGTCTGGAGTTCGCTGCGGGCATTCCGGGGACGGTGGGGGGTGCGGTCGTCATGAACGCGGGCATTCCAAACGAAGAAACGGCATCGGTGCTTTCGGAGATCACCCTGGTGCGCGAGGACGGACGTATTGAGATCTTCAAGCGGAGTGCTATCCCCTTTGGATACCGCAGATCGCGGCTTCCGCGTGGGATCGTGACCTCCGCCTCTTTTCAGCTTTTGCCTGCGCCCAAAGCACAAATCCGAGAGAAGCGGGAGGCCCTGCTTTCGCGCCGCCGGCAGACCCAGCCTCTGACCGATCCCAACATGGGATCGGTCTTTAAAAATCCGGATGGCGGCTTTGCTGGCGCCCTGATTGAGAAGGTGGGATTGAAAGGACACCAAATTGGAGATGCCCAGGTCTCGCCGCGCCACGCCAATTTTATTGTCAATCGTGGGTGCGCCACGGCGCAGGACGTCCTGCGCCTGATCCGAACGATGGGAGAAAAGGTGGAACACGAATGCGGCGTGACGCTGGCGTTAGAAATCAAGATCGTAGGGAGAGATTAAGCATGGCGCGGCCACGGCAGAGGGTTTCGGAGCCGAAAATCGGGGTGCTCATGGGGGGCGTTTCGGCGGAGCGGGAGGTGTCGCTCAAAAGCGGGCGTGCCATCACCGCAGCCCTGTTGCGGCTTCGGCGCAATGTTCAGTCGATTGACGTGGATGCGGAGGTGGCGCGTGTGCTCCGCGAATCTGGCATTGACATTGCTTTTATTGCCCTGCACGGTGGTGGCGGCGAAGATGGCTCCATTCAGGGACTCCTTGAGACGATGCGCATTCCCTATACCGGCTCCGGCGTCCTGGCCAGTGCATTGGGGATGGACAAACAGGCCTCCCATACCCTCTTTTCCCATCAGGGCATTCCGACGCCGTCGTCTGTTTTTATCCTGCGGTCAGGTGCAGGGGGCATTCCGGCCCTGCCGTTTGACTTCCCCGTGATCGTCAAGCCGGTCTCGCAAGGCTCCAGCCTGGGGGTGACGATTGTAGCGCGGGAGGATGCGTTGGAGTCGGCGATGGTAGCGGCCTTCGACTTTGATGCGCGGATTATGATCCAGCCCTGCATTGTGGGACGGGAGGTGCAGGTTGGAATCTTGCAGGCGACCCCGCTGGGTGCAATCGAAATCCGGTCCAAAACGCAATTTTATGACTACACCGCAAAATATGTCCCCGGGATGTCCGAACATATTTTCCCCGCGCCGCTTCCCCCTCCGGTCTACCAACAAGTCCTGGCGCTGGGCCTTGCGGCGCACCATGCCCTGGGATGCAGCGGCGTCAGCCGGGTCGATCTGCTGGTGGATGAGAAGATGAACCCGTGGGTGTTGGAGGTCAATACCCTCCCCGGCATGACGGAGACCAGCCTGTTGCCCGACATGGCCCGACAGTCGGGGATTGATTTCGACACACTGGTGCTCCGTATTCTTTCCACGGCCGGACTCGACAAGTCGTGGCAGGGGCTGCAGAATGAAAAATAGACGGAAGAGGCCACTCCCTTTTCGGGCGATCGGACGGTGGGCGGCGATGCTGTCGGTGTCGATGGCACTGGGGACGGCCCTGTTTTGGAGCTACACCGGCGTCAATCGGGTGCTGGCCTCCTCCTATTTTGCGGTGCGGGAAATCCAGTGGGTGGGGTTGCACCACCGGGAGGCGGCGCAGATGAATCAATCCTTTCGTGACGTGCTGGGTCACAATTTGTTTCAGGTGGACCTGACCCTGTTGCAGAGACGGCTGCTGGCCGATCCCTGGATCGAAACCGGGTCGATCAAAAAGCTCTTTCCCGACCGACTGCTTTTTGTCGTGTCGGAGCGGCAACCTGCGGCGGTGGCTGTGGATGACCCGAATCGGGAAGTCCTCCTTTCCGCGACGGGGAAGGTGATCGAACGGGGCGGGCACTATCCGTCCGGTCTGCCTCGCCTGATCCATCTGCATCCGGAAGCGATGCCTGTGCTGCCGCTGGCACTGAGGTGGGCCGCGTTGTTGTCGGACCGCCCAGAAGCCATAGTGGACCTCTCCGATCCGCGCGATCTGGTGATCCATCTCGCGGGGGGGGTGCGAGGCCCTGGAGAATGGGTGTTGCATGTGGGTGGCCGATCTGAAGAGGGGTTGGCCACACAACAGTGGCGGTATTTTCTGGAGGTGGAAGATGATTTGCGACAAGGGGCCAGCCTGCCGCTTTCGATTGACCTCCGTTTTTCGGGGAAGGTGATTGTGCAGGCGCGAGAGGAAAGGTATCTCTGACATGGCAAAAGAAGTTCTGGTCGGTTTGGATGTTGGAACGACGAAAATTTGTGTGATTGTGGGCGAAGTCTCGGACGACCATCGGATTGATATTATCGGGGTCGGCATCCATCCCTCGCATGGACTTAAAAAGGGGATGGTCGTCAATATTGAGAGCACGGTGGAGTCGATTCGCCGTGCGGTGGAAGATGCCGAATTGATGGCGGGGGTGCAGATCGACGCCGTTTACACCGGCATTGCGGGCGGCCATATCAAGGGGTTCAACAGCCGTGGCGTGATTGCCGTCAAAACGCATGAAGTCACCCGCGCCGACATTGCGCGCGCCATTGACACGGCGAAGGCGGTGGCCATTCCGGATGATCGGGAGACGCTGCATGTCATTCCCCAGGAGTTTATTGTGGATGCCCAGGATGGAATCAAAGACCCCCTGGGAATGTCCGGCGTACGGCTGGAAGCCGAGGTGCACATTATCACCGGCGCTGTTACAGCGGCGCAGAACATTGAAAAAAGTATCCGCCGTGCCGGACTGAAAATGGTGGACATGGTGCTTCAGCCCCTCGCCTCCAGCGAGTCTGTGTTGACCGCCGAAGAGAAGGAGATGGGGGTGGTGATGATCGACATCGGGGGGGGCACGACCGATCTGGCCATTTTTGTGGATGGGAGTGTGCGCCACTCGGCGGTGATGGCGATCGGTGGAAGCCACTTTACCAATGACATCGCCATCGGCCTGCGGACGCCGCTCGCCGAGGCGGAGAAAATCAAGCTCCAGCAGGGTTGCGCGGATTCCGAAAAAGTCCACGAGATGGAGATGCTGGAGGTGCCCGGTGTCGGAGGGCGTCCGTCGCGCACCCTTTCGCGTCAGTTGCTTTGTGAGATCATCCAGCCCCGCGCGGAAGAGGTCTTTGCACTGGTGGCGCAGGAGATCGAAAAAATGGGGTATCAGGAACGGATCGCCTCCGGCGCGGTCATCACCGGTGGCACGGCCTGCTTGCCGGGGATCGTGGAAGTGGCGGAACGGATGATCGGTTGGCCGTCGCGCATTGGGCGGCCCACGGGGGTGGGTGGACTGATTGATGTGGTGAATAATCCCATGTACGCCACAGGGGTGGGATTGATTCTCTATGCGGTCCGAAACCGCGACAAGGCCGATATTCGACAGGGGGGGGGACCGGCGCTTTTGCGCATCAGACATCGAATGCAGGAGTGGATCAGAACGTTTTTTTAAAGGAGGGATGATGTTTTTATTTGATGAAGACGAGCAACATGTGGCGACGGCGCGGATCAAGGTCATGGGCGTGGGGGGCGGCGGGTGCAATGCGGTGAATGGCATGATCCAGCACGGGTTGGACGGCATCGACTTTATTGCGGCCAACACCGATGTTCAGGCGTTGAAAATGGCCCGCGCCGCGCACAAAATTCAACTGGGCACAAAATTGACGCGGGGACTGGGCGCCGGGGCCAGGCCCCAGGTGGGCAAGGAGTCGGCACTGGAGACGGTGGACCAGATTCGGGAGGCACTGGAAGGGGCCGACATGATTTTCATTACTGCCGGGATGGGAGGGGGTACCGGTACGGGGGCGGCTCCGGTCATCGCCAACACCGCTAAGGAGATGGGAATCCTGACGGTCGGCGTGGTGACAAAACCGTTTCATTTTGAAGGGGCCAGACGGGGACATCAGGCGCAGGAGGGGTTGGAAGAACTTAAAAAAGCCTGTCACACCGTGATTGTCATTCCCAATGAACGGCTGTTGAGCGTGGTGGAACGGGGGACGCAGATGAAGGCCTCTTTTCTGGTGGTGGATGACATTCTGAGGCAGGCGATTCAGGGGGTGTCCGATTTGATTACGCTGCCGGGGCTGATTAACGTCGATTTTGCGGATGTGCGGACGGTGATGTCGCACGCGGGCCGTGCAGTCATGGGAACGGGGATCGCGCGGGGCGAGAACCGCGCAGCCGAAGCGGCGCAAAAGGCCATCTCCAGTCCCCTTCTGGAGGACAGCTCCATCAAGGGCGCGCGCGGCGTGCTCATCAACATCACCGGCGGTTCCGACCTGTCTTTGCACGAAGTCACCGAGGCTGCCATGATGATCCAGGACTTGGTCGATCCGGACGCCAACATTATTTTCGGATCGGTCATCCACGATGACATTTCGGAGGAGATGAAGGTGACCGTCATCGCCACCGGTTTTGAGGAACGGGAGGTCCATGAAGCGGGAAATGGCCGACCCGCACGGCGAGAGCTTTCAAAACTTCCAGAGAAAGCCCCCTTGAGACCGGTCTTGCGGGAGGTGGGACGGGGAGGCGGCAGAGAGGCCGCCCGATCTGACGAAGCCTCATGGGATATTCCCACATTCCTCCGAAAGCAGGCGGATTAAGCCCAGATTACGCATGAGAAAAACAACGCCCTACAGACTTAAATCCCCTCCTTAGCAAGGAGGGGGAGGGGAGGTTAAGTGCTTTTCTCTTTATTTTTGGGCCTATTTTATTGAATGCTCTTGAATAACCCCTCCTGACCTCCCCTTGCTAAGGGGAGGATTAAGAATGCGGATTAAGCCCAGATTACAATACGGATATTTTCACAGGCCCTAAGGGGGCGTCGTGCGGTCCTATCGCTTCAGTGCGGATAAAACGTATCTTGTTGTCCCGCAACTAGAACGGGAGGGTCTGTTTCATTTTTTCGGCACACGACGACTGGCCGACGCCGCAGCATTGGGGTTTCCCGGCAGGGTCTGCGGTGCCCGCCAGGTGCATGGCGATCATGTTTGCCACATTGACGGCGATGCCCCGTCTCCATCGGACGCCCAGGGATACGCCCAGGGAGACGAAGGAGACGCATTGACGACCGACCGGGCGGATGTTTTAATAACGGTCGTGACGGCAGATTGTGTGCCGATCCTGCTTTTTGATCCCACCCGCAAGGCCGTTTCAGCCGTTCACGCGGGTTGGCGGGGAACGTTGCTGGGTATTGTAAAGAAAGCGGTGGGGGAGATGGGGCGGCATTTCGGCAGTCAGCCCAGAGACCTCATTGCCGCCATCGGTCCGTCCATCGGGCGCTGCTGTTGTGAAGTCGGCCCGGACGTGTGGGAAAATGTCGATTCGGCGCACCGGGATTCGGTGGTTGTGCGTAAAGCGGGTGAAAAGGGGATGCTGGACTTGCCGCGACTGAATGCCCTTCAGATGGGGGAGGCGGGACTTTTGCCCGCACAGATCGCCCTCTGCGGCTTTTGTACCGTCTGTGCGCCGGAGTTGTTTCATTCCTATCGACGGGACGGGAAGACGGGGCGGATGATCAGCGGGATGGGGATTCTTTCGTGATGCCATGATGGAGGATATGGCGCAGCGTGTTGCCTGGGTTTGGGAACGGATTCGGGCCGCCGCTGTGCGTGCGGGCCGTAGCGCCGACGAAATCACGCTGGTGGCTGCCTCCAAGGGCGCGACACCGGAGCAGGTCGAGGCGGCATGGTGTGCCGGTATCCGCGTATTTGGCGAAAACCGGGTGCAGGAAGCGGAAGAGAAATTTGGGGGCCCGGGAAGAAGGAAGAGACCCATCCATCTCATCGGGCCGCTTCAGGGCAATAAGGTGAAACGGGCGGTGGGGTTTTTTGACCTGATTCATTCCGTCGATTCGATCCCTCTGGCCGACGCGATTCAACGGGAGGCCGAGCGGAAATCCCTGATTCAACCGGTGCTGATTCAGGTCAACCTGGCGCATGAGCAGACCAAACGGGGGGTTGTCCCGGCAGAGATGGCGAAACTGGTGGAAGGTGTGCGGAAGAAGCCCCATCTTTCGCTGCAAGGTTTGATGGCGATTCCCCCCGCAGATTCCGATTCGGAAGCGATACGGTCCCATTTTTCCACATTGCGCAGGATGGGAAACGATATGGGGTTATGTCAGTTCTCAATGGGAATGTCTGCCGATTTTGAGGTGGCCATCGAAGAGGGGGCAACCTGGGTGCGTCTGGGCACGGCGCTTTTCGGGCTGCGTTGGGGACACGGATCATGACCCTGAAGACACTGGCGTTTATCGGCGCGGGTAACATGGCGGAGGCCATCATCGGGGGGGTGTTACATGCGGGTCTCTTTAAGCCCGACGCCTTGATTGCCTCGGATGTCGCACCGGCCCGGCTGCTGCGCATGAGCGAAAAATATGGGATTCGTACCACGCCGGATAACCGACGGGCGTCGGATGCGGGTGACGGTGTGGTGCTGGGTGTGAAGCCTGCAGCCATTGACGCCGCACTTTCGGACATCCGTCCCCTTCAGGGCAAGACGCTGATTTCTGTGGCCGCAGGGGTTCCGATTGCACGGCTTCAGTCGGGAGACGAGCGGGGGGTTATCCGAGTCATGCCCAACGCGCCAGCGTCGGTGCATGCGGGGGCCACGGTGGTGGCGGCGGCGAAGGGGGTTGATCTGGAAACACTGGCGTCTGTGGTGCGAATTTTTGAATCCATCGGGCGGGTGTGGGTGCTTTCCGAAAAAGAGATGGATGCGGTGACGGGACTGTCGGGGAGTGGGCCAGCCTATGTTTTTATGGTGATTGAGGCGCTGGCGGACGGTGGGGTCAAGAGTGGTTTAAGCCGTGAGGTGGCCCTGGCCCTTGCGGCGCAGACGGTTTTTGGTGCCGCCAAGATGTTGATCGAAACGGGCGAACATCCGGCGCGGTTGAAAGATTTTGTGGCGTCGCCGGGCGGCACGACGATGGCGGGTCTCCACCAACTGGAACAGGGGGGGGTCCGTGCGGCGCTGATCTCGGCGGTGGAGGCCGCAGCAGAGCGATCCAGGATATTGGGGGAGGCGAGGTAGCGGATGTTTATCGTGGGAAATTTTATCTCTGTGCTGGCCACGATGCTGAACCTGTTTCTGGAGGTTTACATGTGGGTGTTGATTGCGCGCTCCGTGTTGTCGTGGGTCAGTCCGGACCCCTATAACCCCATCGTCCAGTTCCTCTATAAGGTGACCGAACCGGTGCTCTACCCGATCCGACAGCGAATGGGTTTTGGCATGGGGATGGACCTTTCTCCCATGATCGTGATCCTCGTGATTATGTTTCTCAAGCAGTTTCTGGTACGTTCGCTTTACGAATTGGCCAGCCGGTTACAATAGCGTTCAGGACCCGACATGACACCCTTGGATATTCGGCAAGCCGCCTTTCGCACCCGATTTCGCGGACATGACCCGGAAGAGGTGGAGACCTTCCTCTCGTGTCTTGCGGATGAAGTCGAAGGGATGATCCGGGAAAATAATGACCTGAAGGTGCAGTGCGAAGAAAAAAATGGCGTCATCGCGGAGTTGCGAAAGATGGAGGACACCCTCACCCGCACTCTGGTGGCCGCCCAGAAAATGAGTGAAGAGATGAAGGTCGCCGCAAAAAAAGAGGGTGAATTGATGATCCGACAGGCGGAATTGCGCGCCGAGGAGGTGACCGCAACGGCCGTGCGGCAGGTTAATCAACTCCAGGGAGAGAGGGTCAGTCTCCTCCGGCAGCGCGGACTTTTCGTTGAAAGAATAAGATCTCTTATGCAGAGTCTGGAAAAAACCTTACAATGGGAGACCGAAAAAAGTGGCGACGCGGGGAGCACGCAGGGGGAGATGCCATGAATCGGGGCAGAGGGGAATATATGAACCGTGTGAAAAAAAGGCGCGGCATTCCCTATCTCTTCATCGGACTGTTCGTCACGCTGGGCACTTGGGGATGGGGTCAGGTTGCGGGCCAGGACGCCGAACAAAACCGTAACGATCTGCTTAAAAATACCCCGCTGCGGATCGAGGCCCGGACGGAAGGGGTGGCATTGCGTCTGGGTGATTTTTCTCCCCGTTTTGACCAGATTGAGGCGGGCCGGGCCGTCGCCCATTTCGAAGGGGGAATCCAGGCTGTTTATACTATTGATCCGCTCCTTCAGACGACGATGGAACGCTTCTTTGAGAAATATCAGGTGCCCTACGGCATCTTTGTGGCGATCCATCCGCCCACGGGCAGGGTGCTGGCGATGGTCGAGTATTCTGCGCAAGACCCGGGGGCACGGCATCTGGCCCTGCGGGCGACCTATCCGGCAGCCTCCCTTTTCAAGCTGGTGACGGCTGCGGCAGCGCTGGAGGGGAATTTGGTCGATCCTCATACCGTGATTGCCTACCACGGAAGCCCCTATCAAATGGGACCGGCCTCCTGGACGGACCAGCCCCGAAAGGACAAAATCAAGACGACCTTTGCAGAGGCGCTGGCCGACTCCAACAATGTGGTCTTTGCGAAGGTGGCGCTGCGCTGGTTGAACGTGCCCCGGTTAGTGGACTACGGAGAACGGTTTCAGTTTAATCACGACATTCCCTTTGAGCTTCCACTTCAGGCCAGCCGGATGGCGGTCCAGAACAGTCGAAGTGGCCTAGCGGAAGCGGCGGCAGGATTTGGGGAGATCGGACTCTCTCCGCTCCATGCGGCACTGGTGGCTGCGGCGCTGTCCCATGACGGGGTGATGATGGCCCCCTGCCTGGTCGATCGGGTGCAGAAAGCGGATGGAGAAACCCTTTATGCTTGTGTGCCGCGCCCCCATGCCAGACTGGTTTCACCCGAGACTGCACGAACGATTCGGGAAATGATGGCCCTGACCATCACCAGCGGGACATCCCGAAAGGCATTCCACAACGGGAGCGGGGCGCCCGGACTGCGCGACATCCGGATTGGCGGAAAAACCGGATCTCTGACAGGGAGCAATCCGCCCGGAAAAAATAGCTGGTTTATCGGTATGGCGCCCCTGTCGTCGCCGGAGATTGCCGTGGCGGCGCTGGTGGTCAATCATCCCGATCGGTGGAAAATCAAGGCCTCTGCCGTGGCGCGTGAGGGGCTGGTAGCCTATTTTAAGCAGGGATCATAACCGGGAGAGAGACAGATGGGACAGATGAGACAGATGAGACAGATGGATGTGGTTGACTACGAGATTTTTGGGGCCGAGATGCAGTATGTCGAGGTTGAGCTTGATCCGGGAGAAGCGGCCCTGGCCGAAGCGGGCGGCATGATGTATATGGAAAACGGCATCGAGATGGAGACCATTTTCGGCGATGGCTCGCAACAGAAGCCGGGTTTATTCGGCTCACTGATGAGTGCGGGGAAGCGGCTCCTCACCGGCGAGTCGCTCTTCATGACGGTCTTCATCAACAAGGGAAATGGCAAGCGGCGGATCGCCTTTTCCTCGCCCTATCCGGGCAAGATCATCCCGCTCGACCTCAAAACGCTGGGCGGGCAGATGATCTGCCAGAAGGACGCCTTTCTCTGCGCGGCCAAAGGGGTATCGGTGGGGATCGCCTTCCAAAAGCGCCTCGGCGTGGGCCTCTTTGGCGGCGAGGGGTTCATCATGCAAAAGCTGGAGGGAGATGGTTTGGCCTTTGTGCATGCGGGCGGCACGCTCATGGAGAAGAATCTTGCGCCGGAGGAGATACTCCGCATCGACACCGGCTGCATTGTGGCGCTCCAGCCGTCAGTTTCCTACGATATCGAATATGTCGGCAAAATCAAGTCGGCCCTCTTCGGCGGAGAAGGCTTGTTCTTCGCCACGCTGCAAGGGCCGGGTAAAATCTGGCTCCAATCCCTTCCGCTGAGCCGTCTGGCCAACCGCATCTACGCCGCGATGCCGGCGCGGGGAGGATCGCGCGACGAAGGCTCCCTGCTGGGCGGCCTGGGGGGCCTGCTCGGCGGAGACA
>CAZQIT010000131.1:0-6810 GCA_964592995.1 uncultured Nitrospirota bacterium
CTTACTATGTTTGGCTCAAGGACAAGACCGTTCTACGCCAGATTGACCAATGGGTCGAGATCACGACGCCTTATCTTGATCGGCACAACGACTATGTCCAGATTTATGCGAAGCGGGCCAACGGTGGATTCATCCTGACGGACGACGGGTACACGATGGATGACCTAGAGCAGAGCGGCTGCAAACTGGAGAGCCGCAAGCGCCAGGACATTCTCAAGGTGACGCTCAACGGTTTTGGCGTTCAGATGGACGGCAAGGCGCTCCAGGTCCACGCGTCGAACGACAATTTTGCGTTGCGCAAGCACAACCTCGTGCAGGCCATGCTGGCGGTCAACGACATGTTCTTTCTGGCAGTGCCGATGGTGGCGAGCCTCTTCTACGAGGATGTCGTTGCGTGGCTTGATGTGCACGACATCCGGTACACGCCGAAAGTCAAATTCACCGGAAAGACTGGGTACGACCACCTGTTCGACTTCGTGATTCCCAAGTCCCGGCAGCAGCCGGAGCGCATCATCCGGACGATCAACCAGCCGAATCGCAATACCGCGCAGGGAGTCATTCTCTCTTGGATCGATACGAAGGAAGTGCGCTCACCCGAATCGCGCGCCTATGCCCTTCTGAATGACTCGGAGCAGACGGTATCGCCAGCCGTGATGGACGCGCTGCGGAGCTACGAAGTACGTCCAGTTCCGTGGGGCCAGCGGGAGAGCGTGCGGCAGGAGTTGGCTGCGTGAGCGCTTCCCGATCTGTGCAACGCATAATCTGCTCAATCTGTGGCGCGGTGGTTTTTCCGGGGCGATAAGGACGTGGATCAACTCTCGCGAATGGCGCGGTTTGCGGAGGCGAAAGAGGGGGTGTGCCGTGCTGAACAGGCAGGGTAACGGATACGGACACCCTGTATTTTGGGAGGAGAACCGATGGCCACGGCGAAGAAACGCGTCAATCCGCAGGGAACGAAGATAAAGGGCCCGCAGGGAACGAAGACGAAGGGGTCTCCGTCTCGTACGGTTTCGTCCAGCGCGAAGGAGTCTGTGAAGACCGATGAGGTAAAGCGCCTGCTCGCCCATCAAGCGGGACGGCTGAAAATTTTGGAGGCCATGGAAGAGCTGGGGCCACTTCTGACGACAACCGACATGCGGGAGGTACAGCAGCGGGCCATTGCCGCCGCGATGCGACTGACCCAATCACAGGCGGGGTCGCTGCTGCTGATTGATCCCGAAACGAATGAACTTTATTTTGACATCGCACTGGGTGAAAAGGGCGAACAGTTCCGCACGGTTCGCCTGAAAGCAGGAGAAGGCATTGCGGGCCATGTGGCCCGGACGGGCGAGCCGCTCATCATCCACGACGTGTCCGCCGATCGGAGATTTTCAAAGCGGATGGATCACCACAGCGGGTTCACATCAAAGAGCATCCTGTGCGTTCCAGTGACGATGCAGGGAAAGCGTGTTGGCGTCCTTGAGACCATCAACAAACGGAAGGGTAAATTTAACAAGATCGATCTGGAAGGGCTTGTAGCGCTGGCCACGCAGATCGCCATCGCGGTGGAGAATAGCCGTCTCTATCAAGAGCTTCGGGATACATTTTTCACGACGGCCTCGGCCCTGGGCGACGCCATCGAAGCAAAAGACGCCTATACAGCCGGGCATACCCGGCGTGTGATGGGATATAGCCTTGTTGTAGCCCAGCACTTAGGATTGCCAAAGGAGAGCCTGGATGCACTGAGTTTGTCGGCGGTCCTGCACGACATCGGCAAGATCGGCATTGCGGATCATATCTTACTGAAGCCCGGGAAGCTGAATCCGGACGAGATGCGCATCATGCAAACCCACAGCGTCATCGGGGCCAAGATCGTTGAAAACGTGCCCCGCTTAAAGGCTATGGTTCCAGGGATTCTTCATCACCATGAACGCTACGATGGCAGCGGTTATCCGGATGCCCTGCGGGGGGAGGACATTCCGCAGATGGCACGCATTATCGCCATCTGCGACACCTTCGACGCCATGACCTCCAATCGACCCTACCGACAGGGAATGCCGCAGGAGAAGGCAGCGCAGGAGTTGCAACGCTGTGCTGGCACCCAATTTGACTCCGATATGGTCGAGGTCTTTATCGAAGCCCTGAATCGGGGTGAGATGGACCCCATCCTTCGACATGATCAAAAAACCACCCCAGGGGAGTGATGGCTTGAACCGAATCGAGACCGTCTTCAAACGACTTGCCGAACGAGGGGAGAAGGCCCTCATCGCCTACGTCATGGCAGGCGATCCATCGCTTGCGCAAACGGAAGAAATCGTGCTGGCACTGGAGTCTGCGGGGGCCGACCTCATTGAGTTGGGGGTTCCTTTCTCCGATCCCGTCGCCGATGGCCCGACCATTCAGCGGGCCGCACAGCGCGCCCTCCGACAGGGGGTAACACTCACAAAGGTATTAGATCTCGTGGTGGCGCTTCGGCGTCAGACCCGACTCCCCCTTGTCCTGATGAGCTACTGCAACCCGATCCATGCTTTCGGCATTGAACGCTTTTTCAAAACAGCGCACACGGCAGGCGTGGATGGACTGATTGTTCCGGATTTGCCGATGGAAGAAGCCATGCCCTTTCTCGTGCAACAGCGGCGGCATCAAGTCGATCTGATTTTTCTGGTAGCACCCACCACGCCTCCCGACCGCGCCGCACGAATCTGCAGCCAGAGCCGTGGGTTTGTCTATTATGTCGCTCTTACCGGTGTGACCGGCGCCCGCATTCAGGATCAGACCCATGCGATGGCCGGAATTCGCGCACTCAAGTCGATGACCGACCAACCCGTGGCCGCAGGCTTCGGCATCTCCACACCCCAGGAGGCGCGGGAGATCGCGCAGGATGCGGACGGCGTCATTGTCGGAAGCGCTCTGGTCAAAATCATTGAGACCGCAGATTCAGACCCATACCATCTTTCGCACCTGACGGCCTTTGTGTCGTCATTAAAAACGGCCATCCGAAATCCATCATAACGCCCCCAATAGGCTCTCCCTCTCTCTTTGGAAAATGACGGTATGCGTCACGTTGAGCTTTAAATCAACGCGGGCGCCGACCGGATAGACCGTGAGAGAATGCTGGCTGCTGTGGATGACGCAGCCGGAAGGGAGCATCACTTCGTAGAGGTTCTCGGAACCTCTGAACTGGCGGCTTACGACCTTCGCCGTGCCGTTTTGCGCAAGAGACAGATCCACATCATCCGGGCGAATCATGATTCGGACTTCCGCGCCATCGGACAACGCCGTATTGTTCGGAAAAACACCCAGATCTGTCTCCACTTTTTCACCGCGAATCCGTCCGGGCACAAAATCTGCCAGCCCCACAAATTGCGCCACAAACGGGGTGGAAGGCAGGTGGTAGATGACGTCCGGAACATCGTATTGTTCGAGGTAACCGGCATTCAGGACGGCAATTTTATCGGCAACGGCGAAGGCCTCTTCGTGATCGTGGGTCACCAGAATCGCCGTGCTTCCCTGCTGCCTGAGAATGGACATCATCTCACCGCGCATCTGCGCACGCATGTTGCGATCCAGGTGGCTGAACGGCTCATCCAAAAGAAGAATGGCCGGGTCCGGCGCCAATGCGCGGGCCAGGGCCACCCGCTGCTGCTGCCCGCCGGACAGCGCGTGGGGATATCGCTGCATCAGTGGACCCAGGCCGCAGAGTGCTGCGATGTCGGCCACCTTCCGTTGACGAGACATGGCGGAATGGCGACAAAGACCAAACGCGATATTTTTTTCAACCGTCAGATGCGGGAAAAGGGCGTAATCCTGAAAGACCATCCCCACCCCCCGTTTTTCAGGGGGGAGGCCACCCACATCCCGACCCCCCAGTAAGATGTGGCCCCGATCCAGCGACTCAAACCCCGCAATTAACCGCAACAGCGTGGTCTTACCGCTGCCGCTGGGTGCCAGCAGCACCAAAAACTCCCCCTGCGAAAGGGCCAGCGAGACATCGTGCACCGCTGGCGTCTTACAGCCGGAATAGGTTTTACAGACGTTGAACAGTTCAATGATCGTCATGGCGAAGATCCTGTCGTAGTTCCCATTTTATCAAGGCCATGATCGGCAGACTACTGGCCAACACCAGGGCAAGCCCGGGGATCGCCGCACGCTCCCATTCCCCCTCGGAAGTCATTTCAAATATCCTGATTGACAACGTATCCCAGCCGAAAGGACGCAGCATCAGGGCCATCGGCATCTCTTTCATCACGTCCACAAAAACCAGGGCGGCCGCCGTCAACAGTCCGCCCCCCATCATCGGAAGATAGGTCTTCCGAAGCAGTCCGACACCACCAAACCCCAGACTGCGTGCGGCCTCCTCCAGGCTGTGAGTGACCCGACGGAACGCACTGTCGATGGGGCCATAGGCCACGGAGAGGAAGCGAATCAGATAGCCTAACAACAAGGCAAACAGCGTGCCGTTCAAAAACAGGCCCATCCCGATGTCCCCGTCCGCTGGCCGCAGGAGACGGATGATGGCATGAATGCGGTCATCCACAAACGTAAACAGAATGAACACGCCCACGGCCAGTACCGATCCGGGGATCGCATAGCCCAGCGTCGCAAGTCGGATCAGCGCGCGGGTGCGAAAGTGGTGATGCCGCCGTCCGACAAAACCCAGGCAGAGCGCACTGGCGCAGGTCAATCCGGCCGCCATCCCCCCCAGCAGCAGGGAATGGCTTAAGAAACCCCAATATCGCACATCCAACTCCAAAGAGAGGCCCCGCGCAGCCCAAACCAGCAGTTGTCCCACCGGAATCAGGAAGGACAGAGAAAAGACGAGCATCGCATACGCTGCGGCCAGCATTCCCCCGATACCGGTCAGACGAATCCGCGCGCTTCTGCCCAGCGGTGCATAACGCGGCCCCGACAAAAAGAACATCTCCGCCAGGCATAAAATAAAGGTCAGGATGCCCAACAGGGCCGCCAATCGCGCAGCGGTCGGCAGAGAAAAGAGGGCAAACCAGGCCTTATAAATGGCGGTGGTGAAGGTGTCATAGTTAAAAATGGCGACAGACCCGAAGTCAGAAAGCGTCTCCATGAGGGCCAGCCCCAGACCGTTTAAAATCCAGGGACGGGCCATCGGCAGGGCGATACGAAAAAAGCCGCTGACGCGACCCTGCCCCAGCGATTGTGCCGCCTCCAATGCGACAGGCCCCTGTGTCAGGAAAGCATTGCGCGCCAACAGATAAACATAGGGATAGAGTGCGCAGGTCATGACCCCTATGACGCCGCCCGTCGAACGAATTTCCGGAAAGGGAATGTGGTCTACACCCAGAAAAGCGCGCAGTCGGGTTTGGATGGGGCCTGAGAAATCCAGCAGTCCGATGGCAACAAAAGCCGTCACATAAGGCGGGATGGAAAGGGGCAGCATCAACCCCACTTCCAGATATTTTCGACCCGGAAAATCACAGGCCGCCGTCAGCCAGGCCAGCGTGACGCCCAGCACCGTGACGCCGACCCCCACCCCCAGCAGCAGCCAGAGGGTGTTGAAGATCACATCCCTCAGGAGGGTTTCGGCAAGATGTCGAAAGACCGCATCCGTGGAGGAGAAGCCCCACCCCAATCCCACCAGGACGACCAGTGCCGCGAAGAACAGGCCGGCCCGCCATCTGCGTAGATGATCCATCAATTCCTTCAGGGGGGAATGCGGGGCTACTTGTATCCGGCGCGGTCCATCAGGCGGACGGCGGACGGTTGTAAGGCGCCAGCCTGAAATACGGGGGTCGGGTCTTGTTTGAAATGGCCCCAGGCGACCACGGATGGCGATGGGGAGATTTTGGGGTTGACCGGATATTCAAAATCCAGACGGGCAACCATCTCCTGTGCCTTGTCAGACGCCAGCCATTCCAACAGCCGAAGCGCCGCCTCCGGATGTTTGCTGTAGCGCGTCAGGCCCGCACCGGAGATGTTGACGTGAACACCTCGGTCCTTCTGATTCGGCCAAAACAGGGCCAGCGGAAGGTTGGGCGATTTGGCCTTCAGACGGCCATAATAATAGCTGTTCACAATGCCGACATCGCACTGCCCCGCCGCGATCGCTTTCATCACCTGGACATCATCGGAAAATACTGGCACAGCCAGATTCCGCACCCACCCCCGAACCGTCTGTTCTGTTTTTCCCTCGCCCAAAGCCGCAATCATCATCGCCACCAACGATTGATTGTAGACCTTCTTGGATGTCCGCAAACACAAACGACCCTTCCATTGTGGATCGCCCAGGGCTTCGTATGAAGACAACTCCTCAGGCTTCACTTTTTTCGTGTTATAGACAATCGTTCTAACACGCATTGACAGACCAAACCACCGGTTTTCCGCATCACGCAAATGGGCGGGGATGTTGTTCCTTAACAAGGGGGAATCAACCGACCGAAAAAGCCCTTTCGAGGCGGCCAGCCAGAGCGTTCCCGCATCCACTGTCATCAGAATATCCGCTGGCGTACGCGCCCCCTCCGCACCCAGACGAGCCAGCAGCGGACCTTCCTTGTCCGTAATAAACTTCACCGCAACGCCGCTCTCTTGCGTATAGGTGTCAAGCAGCGGTTTGATGAAGGGCTCATTGCGCGCGGAATAGATCACCACCTCTTCCGCCGTCCACCCGGCCTGCGCCCACAGCAAAAAGAACCCGACAAGCCCCGCAACGCATAACAGACGCTTTCCCAATCCTGTCCCGACGGGCACCATCGTCCACTTCATCACTCCCCTGCCAAACTTCATCCGATCCCTTCCCTGTCTTCCAACATACAATAATGATAATCATTATCAAACTCATATATCAGAATAAGGGATGGC
>CAZQIT010000132.1:0-6752 GCA_964592995.1 uncultured Nitrospirota bacterium
ATCTCGTTGCCAACGTCCAGTGATCTGACGCTAGTAGACTCCACGGCATTGTCATTGGATCACCTGACGCTGGGAACGTTGCAGGTGGCCAATCTCAACGTAACGGCGTTGGGGATTACGCAGATAGATAATTTAATTTTAACGGGCGTATCGACGTTTAATGGGGGCGCGGGCGAAGTCACACTCACGATGGCCGCCAACAACTTTACGGGAGCGGTCTCTGCAAACAACACAGGTGTCAATGCGATACAGTTGACAGACACGAACGCGATTGTTTTGGGTGCCGTGGCCACTGCGAACAATCTAATGGTCAACGCAGTTGGGATGACGCAGGACGCGGGCGGGTTAACGGTCGCTGGGACATCGACGTTTAATGGTGGAGCAGGTGTAATTACTCTGACGACTGCCACGAACGATTTTATGGGAGCGGTATCAGCAAACAACACTGGGGCCAATGCGATACAGTTAACGGACGTCAATGCGATTGTGTTGGGAACTGTGACCACGGAGAACAATTTAACGGTGATTGCGGGAGGGTTAGGGACGCTAACCGACGGCAACGGCGCGGCGAACAACATTACAGCCTTGACGGCAACTCTTTCAGGCGCATCAATTGGGACCGTTACCAATTTAATAGAAACCACGGTCGATGTATTAAACGCAACAGCCGTAAATGGCGGTATCTTTATCGCGGAATCAGATGGTGTGGCGTTGGGAGCGATTGCCGCGTCGGGGTCGGGGAATGACGTAACGATTACGGCTAACGGTGCGATTACAGATGGTAACGGGCCATCGAATAATATTACAGCCTCGACGGTTACTCTTTCAGCGACATCGATTGGAAGCCTTGTAAATCAAATAGAGACCAAGGTGGGCATATTTAATGCGAATGCCTCTGCGGGGGGTATCTTTATTACAGAGTTTGATGGGATAAGTCTGGGGACGGTTGTTGCCAACGGAACGGGGAGTGACATTGAGATAAGAAATGGGGACGGCGCGATAACGGTCGGTACGGTGATCGCTCCCGATAAGGTGAATCTAACTGCTGTAGAGGCTATATTGGATGGGAACGGGGCGGAAAATAATATAACAGCTACTGGCATTACCTTGGTGTCGGGAACTTCAATTGGCACCGCCACCGATCCAATAGAGACGGCTACGGGGACTCTTAATGCGTTTTCCTTGAATGGCTCTATTTTTATTCAGGAGGCCGATGGGATTACGTTAGGAACAATTGAGGCCACAGGCACTGGCAGTAATGTTACGGTGACAAACAATGCGGGGGATATTACAGTTAATAGCGTAATGGCCGTGGATCAGGTAAGCCTTACTGCTACGGCAGGGGGCATAATGGATGGAAATGGTCTAGCGAATAATGTGACTGCATCCACAGTGACACTCACCTCTGTAACATCCATTGCGACATTGGCTGATCCTTTAGAGACGACTGCAGAAACTCTAAATGCCGCAGTGTTGAATGGGTCTCTCTTTATCACCGAAACAGATGCGGTGACGCTAGGCACGATCACTGTGGCAGGGGCAGACAATGATGTCTCGATTACAAATACTGCGGGGGACATGACGATCAATAGCGTAACATCCCCGGATCAGATAACACTTACCTCAACGGCAGGGGCATTATTGGATGGGAATGGGGCGGCAGAAAATCTTGTGTCTCTAGGGATAACCCTGTCTGCTGGCACTTCAATTGGAACTGCGAGTAATCCTATCGAGATTTCTTTCAAGAAGACTTTGACCACGAATGTCCCGTCTGGGAATATCTTTCTGACAGCCTTTATTGCGCCTTCGGAGCCTGCACCAAGTGAGAATGAGGTGGAGGTCCTGCGCCGGTCGCAAAATGAGTTTAGGAAAGCGAAGGGATGGGTTGCCTCCACAGAGAATACTGTTGGGATAGACGATGAGATGGCGTGTCTGATTTCTCTCACAACGCAAGGAAACCCAATCTGTCTGCAACCATAAGGAGCCACGTGAAAATAACTTGCGCAGTTTTGCGGCCGATTCATCCCGATTGGCGTTGTTGTTCGTCACTTACTTACCAAAGGGTAAGCGCACTCCTTACGCCTAGCCAATCGGGCGACTCGACCCCCTCACTTTTGCACAAGTTATTCTCACGCGACTCCTAACCTTCAACTGTCATCGTATTCATGGCATCACTCCATGTTGTTCCAGCCATTTGCGAATGGACGAACCCGAAACAACTTCGGAGAGCATTTGTACGGAGACCATTTCACCCGCCGGAATGGACGATACTGCTTCGGGCAGGATCATCAACCCGTTGGCGGCCGCCATCGACTTGAGCATACCGGAACCCTGATCGCCAGTGGATTGGACAGAATAGCCTCCTCCCTGCCCTTCCTGGTAGGACACGATTGACCGGACGAAGTGCCGACGACCCGGACGCTTTTCCAGCGCCGCCGTCAGTGTGGCGCTGACCGTCGGACGAAAAATGGCGGCGCGGCCCAGGGCACGCAGCAGAAACGGGCGCACAAACTGCTCGAAGGTTACCATGACAGAAACTGGATTTCCGGGAAGCCCGAAGATCGGACGACCGGAGACGATGCCGAAGGCCGCAGGATGCCCCGGTTTCATCGCCACCTTCCAGAATTTCATATCGGCCCCCATCTCAACAAGCACCCCCTGGACCCGGTCGGCATCCCCCATTGAAACCCCTCCCGCCACCACCACCAGGTCAGCAGAAAGGGCGCTGTGCAATTTTTCTCTGAGCGCATCCGGACTGTCTTTGGCAATGCCTAGATTGACCGGGATCCCACCCGCTTCGGAGACCTGCGCCGCAAGTGCATAACTATTACTATTGTAAATTCTGTTTGATCCTGGGAACTCATCCAGATCGGCCAATTCATCGCCGGTGGCCAGGATGGCCACGCGCGGTCTCTGAAAAACGGCGACCCTGGACTTTCCAATGGAGGCCAGGAGCGCGATTTCGGCGGGACGGATCGCAACACCCGGATTGAGCATCTTCTCGCCGATGTGCAGCACCTCTCCCCGACGACGGATATCTTCGCCCGCTTCCACCGGCTCAAAAACATCCACCGCACGACCGACTTGCTGCGTGGCCTCAATCATTACCACCGCATCGGCCCCTTCTGGCATCGGGGCGCCGGTCATGATCCGGCAGGCCTTCCCACGACCGATTTTCCGCTGCGGCATCTCCCCGGCCAAGACCGTTTCCACAACCTCCAGCCGACAAGGGGCCTCACGCGATGCGGTTTGCGTATCTTCCCAGCAAAGGGCATAGCCATCCATCGCGGAGGTGTCCCAGGGGGGGTGATCCAGCGGGGATTGGATCGTCTCGGCAAGGGTGCGACAAAGGGCGCGCTCCAACGCGATCTTCTCAATCGGCATCGGTCTGACGGCATCCAGAACGATGCGCTGCGCTTCTTCAACGGAGATCATGGGTTTTTCTGACCCGCCGCAAAGCGGCGTTGAGGGGGCCGCACCCCTCGCAGGGGTCGCCACCCCTCGCAGGGGCGACGCAAGCCCCTCTAAAGCGAAATCAGGGGTGTTTCACGAATCAGATTCAGGTCGGAAGAGAAGAGGTCGCGGATGTCGGCGATATTCAGGGCGACCATGGCCATCCGGTCCAGTCCCAGACCCCAGGCAATGACCGGGACATCCACCCCCAGAGGCCCCGTCACCTCCGGCCTGAAGATGCCCGCCCCACCCAACTCCATCCATCCCAGACGAGGGTGACGGATATGCAGCTCGACGGAGGGTTCGGTGAAGGGGAAGTAGGCGGGCAGGAACCGCATCTCGTCGGCTTGCGCAATCTCCTTTGCAAAGAGGGTCAGCAGGCCCAGCAAGGCTCTGAAATGGATGTCATGCCCCAGAACAATCCCCTCCACTTGGAAAAAATCGGGCGCGTGGGTGGCATCGACTGCGTCATATCGAAAGCAGCGCGCAATTGAAAAGTATTTTCCGGGAATGCGCGGCGCCGAGCCGAGTGTGCGTGCGGAGACGGCCGTCCCCTGGCTGCGCAGGATCAGGCGACGGGTTCTTTGGACATCGAAGGAATAGCGCCAACCGCGTGAACCGCTGGCACCGCCATGTTCATGTGCCGCCGCGACACGCTGGATCATCTCCGCCGGAATCCCCTCGTCCGCCCTCTCTTCTCCCCTTACAAAATAGACATCGTGAATGGCGCGCGCCGGATGAAATTGGGGCATATAGAGGGCATCCATGTTCCAGAACTCGGATTCCACCAGCGGTCCCCGCATCTCGGCGAACCCCATCGCCACAAACTTCCGTTTCACATGATCCAGAAAATGCTTGTACGGATGCTTGCGTCCCCCCAAAAGGCGTGGCGCGGGGAGTTGAATATTGTATTGACGAAAGGGCCTTTCGCGCCAGCCGCCATTCTTCAGCAGCTCCGGCGTAAGCAAGCCGATCTCTTCCACCGCCAACGCTTTGGAGATCATCTGATACAGGGGATCGAAGCGTTCGGTCGTCCCATAGGTTCGTTCAATCCGTTCATCCACCCGAAAAATGCCGCGCGACTTGCCCCGTTTTCGGTGATGCGCTGCAATGAGGGCTTGGTCGGATGTGGGAAGGCCCAACAGTGGAATCGTTTCGGCCCCCATCTGCTCGACAATCCGCTGCATCTGCTCAAATTCAGACAGACGGGAAGGGTTGGCCAGACTCAGCATCCCCCCCGCCGTGACGGCGACGGCCCCACTCTCCTTGAGCGCGCCAATGGCCGAACTCTTTTCGTCCGACTCCATGTCCGTCTTCTGTCGGATCTCCTGCATGGAGAGCGATCCACGATGGCGGATTTCGTCTGCAATGCGCAATGGCGGAATTTTTTCTTTGGCATAGGCACGCCCCACCTCCGTCAGCGAAACAAACGCCTGCGTCGTCTCTTCAACGACCTGCACGACCTGCTTGGTCTGCAGCCAGCCTAACGCCATTGAGAGCTGGGCCGCCTGGAGCGAGGGATCGCCGCAACGCAGCGCCACCTCCGTTATCGGGGATTTTTGGGCAAAGAGAGACAGGACTCTTTTTTCCAGAGGATGGAGGCTCTCGGCCAGTTGAACAAGGATATCGGTCATAACACGACGCCTCACAGCCACACCCCGTGCGGGGACAAGGCAGGATCGTATTATCCGATGCGGCAGATTGTCAAACCCACCTTGCAGACTGCAGCACACAGGCGCTAACCCATCACGGCAGGTCTAACCAACGGACAAATTCGGACAAAAAGAAGCCCGCAGGGACAGGTCCGAAAACGCCCCCACGGGCAGACGCCAGAACGGGAGGCAACGCAAGCCCCCCGCTAGAGCTGCGGCACACTCAGGCCGCGCGCCGCAGCCGAACTTCTGCCCCAAGTCTGACGACAGCGGGCAGCCTCCGCGTCCCCTGGGACAGCGGCAGGATTGTTGTGTTGACGTGACGCATCGGAAAACCGGACACGCCATCCAGCAAGACGGCACGCTTCCCAGTTTTCACCCGCTCCGTAGAGACACTCGTTTCCATTCTTGGATGTATCATGTACCCCTCATTTTTTTAAATGATCCTACCCACAACCCCATGCCCACGAAGGCCTGGGAGGAAGGAACCGGGGCGAACGACAGACCTCACGCCTTGCGGACCGGAACCAGGATTGAGACATGCTTCCCCTTTTGGATTCGCCTCAACAGCGGATACAACCGGTACATCGTGCCAGCGACGGTGTCCCGAACTCCCTGTGCAGCGCCCCCCGATAACCCCGAAACCAACAGGAGGAGAAACACCCCTAAAATCGGAAGTCCCATATAAAACACCGCCGTCCACCCCCAGACAGGGTCAACTGCATTGTAGGGTTCCATATGTCCCCCTTTACAGCAGCGACGAAAACGCACCCCGACGCTGACCCCAACCCTCACGGAGGGCGGGTCAGGATCAGAATCCGCTGGCCGCCTGCTCCATGTAGAAAGGTGTCAGTAAGTCCCGAACCGAAAGGATGCCGCTGAGCTTGCCTCCCTCCGTGACGCCCAGGTGACGGATGCGGTGCCGCTCCATCATGTCATTGGCGTCAATGAGAGACCTGCGGGCCTCAAGACTGACCAAAGGTGCGCTCATAATGCTTCCCACAAACACCTTCGCCGGATCCTTCCTGGGCGCGACGACCTTTCGGACGATGTCCACCTCCGTCAAAATGCCCACATAGTCGCCATTGCGCGTCACAAACAGACTCCCGATAGACTCTCGGGACATCTTTTGTGCCGCCTCTTCCGCACTGACCTCCGCCGGAATGGAGACCAGTCTCTTCGACATCAACGTACCCACCGTCGGCATCACCGCACACCTCGCTCTTCCGGAGACCCGCGTCTCCCCCTCAAAATCACACAGAACAGACACCCGCCGCTCACCCTTCTCCTCCCTGGCCCATCTGTTCTCCGGCGTCATCTCGTGAAGCCCCGCCGGACATTCCTGGACTGGGCCAAGGACGCCTCATCAGGGGAAGATGCGCCAGGTTCGCACGTTTTCCCCTACACCCTCATATAATAAGCAATGTTCGTGCCAGAAATTAAAATGACATAAAAACCTGAATCGCTTTGATTTTTAACCATAATTTAAGCAGGCACCCTCACTTGCATCGCTCTTCCCACACAGGGCTGTGGAAAAAATCCACACTTCTGTGGAAAAATGCCCCATCGTTGCAGTTTTCGAGTGACCCGAATACAATCAGTCGTTCATCTTTTCAGGATACCACTCACTCGTTCAGGGGCAACAAG
>CAZQIT010000133.1:0-7999 GCA_964592995.1 uncultured Nitrospirota bacterium
ATAGACCAGATTGGGCCAGACCAACACCGTGTCTTCCGGCACCATGTTCTCTCCGGCCGCCTTCTTGATTCTGCTCTTTAGATCGCCAGCATGTGTGGCAGCATTTGCTTCCATCTATTTCCTTCCCTTTTTGTACACATCACCCCGTGCGCCGACGTGGTCATTGTGATTCGTCCATGAACGCGCCATCGTTATCATCGCTTCGCCCACCCTGTCCCAATCGTGCAACGTCGCCGGATCAAAATCTGCGCCGTTTGGCCACACCACGGTTCCGGATTCAGAATCCAACCGCACTTGATTAAAATAACGCACATCCCGAAGCGGGCCATACATCTCCCCACGCAGCATAGGCCAAAGATCAATCACCTTGACGCCACCATCATCAAACCGCAGACGCAGCGTATAAGGTGCCACGACCTCGAAAGCGGACACCGTGCAAATCGCGTGAATCATGTTTTCCGCACCATGCACCCGTCAGGACAGCGGGGAAATCTTATGGGGTAAATGGCCCGTCACCAACAAAGTCCAGTCCTCTTCCAGTTGAACACGCCGCAGTTCAACCCATGCCTGCGCCAAACGTAATTGGGGCTTGGGTAAAGTACCCGACAGCAGATCACCGGTTGCAATCGACACAATCGCGCGGTACTCGCTATAACGAACATGAAAGTGAGGCAAGTTATGCCGTTCTCCAGCCTCCGCATACATGGTCATGACCATTCCAAAAAATCGACAAATCTCCGGCATCGGAAACAACCCGTTCTATTCCTGTTCATAAGCCAAAGGCATCACGTGCACCAAACGTCTCAACATGAAAACGAATCGCCGACCTGACATCGGCCAGGGCCTCTTCATAGGAATTGCCCTGCCCCACAACGACGCCATGAAGTCCAAGGGGATAAGCGACATACCCGTCCACATTTTTCTCAATAATGATCTTAATTTGTTTCATCGTGCCTCCCCGATGGTTCTACAGCGGGCCGGAGAACCCGTCTTTGCGGATGCGCCAGGCGGGGACTTCACGGCAAATCATATCCCCAATTGTTTGCATATGAGATCACAAAGGCTGTCCCTAATCTCCGCATGGCGCGGCACAGGGGCTTGTCTCCCCGTTTTTGGATTGGCATAGATGTCATGCTTTTTCCCATGTCGTTTCAAATAACAGCCGGACCGGACAAGGCGCTGGACGAAGTGATTTCGCTTCACGCAACCTGCATCCGCAGATGTTTCGTTCTCAAGCCTGGAGGGGCGGAAGTCCCGCTTTCTTCCAACACCAAGCGATACGCATCACGGATATTTTCTTCGAGTTCATCCAGCGTTTCCCCCTGACTGAAGACACCCGGAACCTCCCTTATTTTCCCGACGTGCCAACCATCGTCGATCCAATACTCAAGCGTGAAATCACGTTCCATATCACATGACCTTCTACAACGGGCCGGAGAATCCGTCTTTGCGGATGCGCCAGAAGTGGACGGCCATGAAGAGGGCCGCAACCAGCGGCAGCGCCAGACAGTGCAAGACGTAAAATCGCAGCAGCGTGCTTTGTCCCACCACCGTTCCGCCCAGCAGGATAAAGGCAATGTCGTTGGATACGGTAAAACCCAACTGGGGACCGAACGGCCCGGCGTTGCCGATTAGCGGCGTCGCTTCGGCCATTTTGCTGCCGACCGTCACCGCCCAAAGCGCCAGTTGATCCCAGGGAAGAAGATAGCCCGTCCAGCTTAAAACCAGCGTGATGACCAACAGCAGGACGCCCACCACCCAATTGAACTCGCGCGGCGGTTTGTACGATCCGGTGAAAAAGACGCGGGTCATGTGGAGCCAGACCGACAGCACCATCGCATGGGCCGACCACCGGTGCATGTTTCGGAACAGGTCGCCAAAATAGATCACCGTTCCCAAGTCCTTGATGTCATTATAGGCGCGGCGCGTATCCGGCACATAGTAAAACATCAGGAAAACGCCGGTGATGGACAGCAGGATGAAGAAGAAAAAGGTCAGCCCGCCCAGGCACCAGGTGAACCGGATTTTAAGCGCCCCCCGCCGCACGCGCACCGGATGCAGATGGAGGATCACGTTGCTGAACATCGTCAGCGCCCGATTGGCGTCGGTGTCGGGATAGCCGTGGCGAAAGATCGACTTCCAAATCTGCGTCTCGACAATGAGCTTCTGAATGTCTTCAAAAATTTTCTTCATTACGTCCCTTTATGCTGTTTGTGATGTATCCCGATTCGGGTCATTCACCCATTTCCGAAACGGACAGGCTACGGCAAATCTTCCTGGCTTCGGACATCTTGCCGACGATCTTCAAAAACGAGCGAGATCCCGTCGGAGAGGCTTTCGATGGACTCCCGTTTCGTCCTCCCCTGTCCGTTCGCGCCAGGGACTTCAGGGCAATAGGCGATAAACCAACTGCCCTCACACTCCACAATCGCCGTAAACTCATTCGGCATGTGATTCACCCCCCCCTACGCCAGCGGAATGAAAAATGGGGAGACTTCGCGGCTGGATTCATCCACCATGAGACCCTCCGGCGTCCCCGTCGGGTCGGGGTCCTGCCGCTGCGTAAAATTGACGACAATCTGGCCGTCCACCGGATCCAGCGACACCCCCGCCCTCCAGAGCGTGCGCGGCGCGGGGCCGCCGACGACGTTGCCCATCGTGTCATAAATACTGCCGTGACAGGGGCAGCGGAAGAGCTGCTGGTCGCCAAACCAATTCGGTGTGCAGCCCAGATGCCGACAGATCGCCACCATCACATACATGCCCCGTTCGTTGCGAACGACCCAAATCTGGCGCTCCTTCTTCAGCCGATTGTCCACCCCCGCGCCATACTCTTCTGGCGTACCGATTTTAAATATGGTCGGCGGCTCATAGGTAACACCGGGGAACATGTAGCGCAACGCGCCCACGCCCGTCCCGCCCAACGCCCCCATAATCCCCGTCCAACCAATGCCCAGCCCCAGCATCGTCAGAAACTTCCGCCGACTGGCCTCGGCATCTTCCACTGGCTTTCCCGTACTTCCCACTGCCCCAACTGGATTCATTTCCACTCCCTTAACCCGACCCCAAAAACCACGGCAATTATCTCCCTGCGGAGGCCCATCCGCCACGGAAAAACCGGCGGATGTTCTTCCCTTTCCTGTGTCTGGCCTTATGTCTAGCGCCCATCCCCGTCGCAATACTTGCTCGGTTCTTTGGTATTACCATCGGCTAAATCACATAAGCGGCGAAGGTTGGGCATCATAATCAACCAGGCGTCTTCCCCCCCGGTTTCGACCAATTTTTGCTTCACGCTGGGGCGATCAACCAACTGATGCTGTTTAAGCAGGAAGACGACATCGTCCAGGTCTTTTTGTCGGCCCGCATTTATTTTTAGAATCACCAGCCATTCCGGTGTAACAACACGTAAACCGTGTGGCATTTTAATCGCATCCTTCAAGGCCGCACGGTAATACTTCTGGTAGCCGTCATTTCGGACAATCCAGTCAATCTGAACGGCATACTTGCCAACGTCCAATGTGTAGCTGCTGCCGCCGAATTCCAGCATGCGTTTGGGTGTCAACGACACGCTTTGTGAAGCAATAATATCAACATTCTTCGTCAGACGCGGGCTTCCGTAAAAGTACATCGCAAGCCCGCCCGCCACGGCCCATTCAATCTCTTTCTGATCCGCCAATTGGCCTATTTTCTGCGCCGCCTCCAAACCCGTGTCACTGGAAATCATCGGAACGGACGTGTTCTCCAGCATCCGCTCGACTAACCGCTGGTAGTCACTTTCACTCAAATCTGTTTCTCCCGTCGCAGCGTTTCATCGTTAGGCCGCACTCTCTTTGAACAATGCCACAAGAACTCGCCTCGCCTTACCTACGGCAACACGATTTTTGCGTACGCAGTCCAGCGTACGCGCTGTGCTGGCGGTAATGTACGACTCGTGACAGCTACTGCAAGAAAGTGTCGGGATGTTTTCGATCACGACAAGACCGCGACCTTGACCGAAGCTCTTGGTCACCTTCTTAATCGAAGCTGTCTTCGCGCCACAGATTTCGCAAGTCATGGCCCTCCCTCCCGATAGACCGTTATGACCACCACCTTGCCGACCGCGCCGATCTTGGCGACTAGCCCTACGGAACCGCCTGGGATATCTCTGCCGCGAAAGACGTATTTTCGCTCTCGCGTCACAAGATCAATCTGGCGCTCAACAATGGAACCCGTCACGATCACATTCTCCACGTCTTCGGTTAAGACATCGTCTTCGGCCATCTCTTCCAGCGCATGAATTGAAAGGAGGTACTCCCCAGAACGGATAAGGGAACGAAAGCGGCCAAGCATACGCTCGAACATCGCGGCACCACTTTATCCTCGGCTCGCACAGAGTTTCAAGCGCTACGTATCCGCTCTCGTCACGATGGCCCATTGCAACGCTTGGATTCCTGGACTCTGTACGCGAGAAGGCTAAGCAAGGAGATGTACTCCACGGCGCGCTGCTCCGGACCTTCAGGAAAGGAGTGGCTGCATGGATTCCTAATGCCGAGGACAGCGCCCTCAAACAGGTGCATCATGCCTTCCTGCTCATCGCGATCGGTTTGGTCGGACAGGTCGTTGAAGGCCAAAACTGGGTCATTCCGTGAGAACACAACCCGGACCAAATTCGCACCATCAAGATCATCGCGACCTGATCGCTCCTTTACGTAGTTCACCAGCGCTTTCGCGGCGGCAAATACCGCTTCCCAGTGGTGCCCGTCACGAAAGAGGTCTCGGGACACGTCCAAGATACGCGGCTGGAGGTTGAGCCGGTCAAAATAAGAGGAAGGCGTCGGCGCTGCACCCGCACCTCCGAGATACTCCCGCTTTTCCCTAAGCCGTCCGATGAGACCGTTGAGAATCCCGATCACCTGGCGGCGCCCGAGTTCCATGCCCTCCACGACCTCGTCCGTGTCCATCGGATCATCAAACGTCCCGCTAACACGCACCGGTCCAGCCCGGAGTTGAATATACTGGTGCTCGTTGAATTCTGGCGAGTTCGCACCGAAGACCTCTCGTATACTCTCGCGCACGTTGCTCAGGACAACCTCGCCAGCACCGGTACTGTCGCGAACTGCAGCTGCCACATCAATCTGTCCGAGGTCAAGAATTCGGCGCCGAATCTTCGCGATCCCTAAATCAATCTCATCGACCGACCTGAACTCTCGGGGCTCTATCACTGGAGAGTCTGGACGTCTCTTGGGCATCAGTACTCCTTGTCAGGCCAACAACGGCCTCACATCCCCCGGCGGCATCCCTCAAAAACTTCGGCAAGCGGCAGGGACAAGCCTGGAAAAAGGTCGGACGTCAACCGATCACCCGCTTTATGGGAAAGCTCGGCGGCGCGAACGTAGCGTCCATCAACCAACCGGTAGACTTTAACCCCCTCCGATTCCGGATCGACGATCCAATACTCCAGAATGCCGCAGCGTTCGTAGAGTTTCCGTTTGGTGATTTCATCGGCCTTCCCGCTGGATTCGGACAGAATCTCCACCACCAGATCGGGCGCACCCTGCACGTTGGCCTCGGTAATGATCGCCGCCCGCGCCGCCGACACGTAAACCAGGTCCGTCTCCACCACATCCTCGTCCGAGAGCACCACGTCGTATGGCGCACAGAACATCTCCCCAAGCGGATGTCGTGTTAGAAAGCGATCAAACAGGCCAGCAAGGTTCCACGATACCTTTTGGTGCTTCGTCCTGGGCGACGGACTCACGTAATGCTCTCCCTCCAGCAACTCATGACGCCTGCCGTCATCCGGAAATAACAGAAAATCTGCGTAGGTAAATTTTACGGGACTGACCTGCGTCAACATCGCACTCTCTTTACCATCGCCACTCAACACTCGGTATCAGCGGCGGCGCGCAGCGCCATTCAATGTCTGTCGAACGACCAGGTTCAGGCGCGGGGCGGCAAAGTAACGACTCACCCAAACTCGTCGAGCCCCGCCCCATCGCCTGCAACCCGTGTTGGGCCGCATACTAATTATTCAGGAATCAGGTCTAATAGTTGCCGTCGTAATGGTTTCTGAAACGTCCCTGTCGAGATGACGTCCATTACTTCAATTATTGCTTTTAGTCCGGTCCGCACCTTCTTGTGATAATCGGCGATGCTTGTCTCATCTTCTATCTGACGAGGATGCACAAGTGAGTCCCGAAAATCCTTGAACTCCATAAACTTGACCCAAGTAACGCTTTTAAAATCAAAGGATTGTGAGAATCTGCGAATGAGAAACCTTATTTTGTCGTCTAATTTGTGGAACGCGTTTTTTTCGTATAGCCCCTTCTCAACTGAGAATACAAGGGCCTTGTCGTTGAGAAAACTTGTCTCGTGTGGTGTTAGGCTTTTGGCTTTTTCAAAAGAATCAGCAATGTAGTTGATAAAGGCTTCCATTGCGCCAGAAGCGTAAAATACCGATGCCCTGTAGTAGCGTCTGGATTCTCTGGGGTTAGAGTCTTTTGATCTCTTTTCGGCTACCAATAGAAACTCATAAGCATCTTGAAGATATTCTTCAAACATGGCTAAATCCGCCCTAGAACCTTGTTGGATTCATGAACCGCGCGTTTAGCTTCATAGGATTGAATCGCAGCATTTGCAATTTCTTTTGTAATGCGCCTCTTGCTTTTCGTCGCAAGCACAAGGAAAACTTCAAGCATTCTTCCTAGTTCTTTGGGGCCACTTCTCGTTCCTAATCCGCGATAAGTGTCAGGGTCGGTAGGTTTAAATCTTGCTTGTGATAAGGCCTTCGCATTGAGCGGGTCTTCAGGTGGGTGAACATTATCTGGAATTGAGTATAGACTCTCTAAGTACTCGTCTTTGCTCTGATACAACCCTGCTGCATATCCCCAGCTTGCCACCACCGAATGTGACAAGACTTTTCGCGCAAATTCGGCGTTGCTATCCTCGTCGCGCTCCATAACGGTATCTCTTTGTCTCTTGTGTAAATGAGCAAACTTTTTACCCATTTCCAATAGCTTGGGGTCCGTCCACGCAATACCTTTCCGCATCTTGATGTAATCCTCGTCCACACCACCCGACTTACAAAGAACGGGCTGATGAAAGTCGTCAATTGAAGATTCTTTACCCAAATAGAAATTGACGAGCAATGTTCTTGCCACCCTGACGGTAGGAATATCTGGGCTTCTCTTACCTGAAAAATCCTCCTCTTGCCTTAGAAGCCCTACTTGCTGACACCACTCTCGTAAGGCCGAGCCAAGAAGTTGCTCACGCATACGATCTAAAAGGTCATTAGGGACCGCAATCGCAGTATTGTTTACTGTTGCAATTTCGACCTTCTGCTCACGTGAGAGATTAAAATATACTCTTATCCCGTGCAGGGTTTCGCCCTTTTTGCTTTCCACTTTGGTAATAGCCCGTAAACGGTGCTGGCCGCCATACACCTTCAACGGCTTTCCAGGACGATAGGAAACGTCATACTCTAAAACAATGTCTTCGAAGCTCCTGCCTTTTAGGGCATCGTCCTCCATGGTTTTATAAGCGGCTTGGTCTTCAGTTATCTCGCGGTTCAGCTTGTAGATTTCATCATCTTCTTCACCCTCAAGGCTAGCTTCAGTATCACAAAACTGCGACAGCGTGCGCCCTTCCAAGTGGCAAGCCAGATAGAACGCTTCGCTTTTTTCATCGAAGTAAAGACAAAGCTTGGTATCCTTCCCAACTTCGTAAGGCTTAAAATTCTCAAGAAACTCGTTCAAGCGTTTTAGCACCATCGGTGGTGTTTGAGTATGCGATGGCAAATTGACGATGTCTTTCATTTCTCTTTATCTATGTTGTGATAAGGTCCGCAAAAATCGGCGAGCGGCCCAACGGCCAAGCCCACCTGCCGCTGCGGTCAGGTGCAGCGCTTTATCGGTTTCCGTTGCCGATACGACCCAATCACCGGCTTGCTTTCCTCTTTACCGTCGCGGCTTTTTAGCCATCTGACGTTCTTCCTTTTTTGCCTCGCGTCTGATCTGTTTTT
>CAZQIT010000134.1:0-8898 GCA_964592995.1 uncultured Nitrospirota bacterium
TTCTCGCTGTGGCGAAATTCTGAGCGAGCCACCCCACAAGTGAAGCATCAATGGCGGAAAGAATACCAAAGACAACCTTAAGCCAGCCAATTTCATCCTTGATGCGTTCATTCTGTGACATAGGCTAACTCTACCTGTAGATGGCATCTGCTACTAATATGTGCAGTGTAACACAGATTCTGCCAACTGCGAAAGAGCGACCGCCCAACGATTAAGCTAAGCCGCCGCGCAACGACTCCGAATAAAAACACCACGCTTTATGCGGTCGGCTTGAGTGCATGGTTAGCGGCTGGGCGCGGTCAAGAAACATGAGTGGACGCACGTCATCTGCTAATATGGAAGGTGTGTCCGGAAGACCGGTTGAGCAATGGAGCGCATTTGCGCCCGATGGTTAGCGTGGTCACGGGGTAGCGTTGGCGACAGTGGTGAGCCGAAGTCGTTTTTTCGGCATCCCGTTTGAGAGAGTGAACCAAGAGATGCTCCCCAACGGACACACCTTCCAATAACCATCATGGAGAATCTGATGACAAAACGCAAACCTGTCTCTGCAATGACCCTGACCCACCCCAATGCCGCGGGTATCGACATTGGCAGTGCCAGCCATTACGTGGCGGTGCCGCCAGATCGGGATGATGAACCTGTTCGCGAATTCAAAAGCTTTACAGCCGACCTCCATGCGTTGGCCGACTGGCTTTCCACCTGTGATATCGACATCGTTGCCATGGAATCGACCGGAGTATACTGGATTCCTCTGTACGAATTATTGGAACGCCGTGGTTTTACGGTTTACCTCGTCAATGCCCGGCACGTCAAGAATGTTTCGGGCCGAAAGTCCGACGTTCTGGATTGCCAGTGGCTACAACAGTTGATGAGCTACGGCCTGCTGTCCGGGGCCTTTCGTCCTGGGGATGAAATCTGTGCGCTTCGTGCCGTCGTACGCACGCGTGACATGCTGCTTGAATACCAGAGTCAGCACATTCAGCATATGCAAAAAGCGCTGACGCAGATGAACATCCAGTTGGGCAACGTCATCTCGGATGTGGCAGGCACCAGTGGCATGGCCATCCTGCGTGCGATTCTGGCGGGCGAACGCAACCCACAGGTTCTGGCCAAGTTGTGCGACCGGCGTATTCGTGCCAGCCATGAAGAAGTGGCAAAGTCGCTGGAAGGCAATTGGCGAGAGGAGCATCTCTTCTCGTTGCGGGTTGCCGTCGAGTTGTACGATGCCTATCATGCGCAAATGCAGGTTTGTGATATCCGTTTATCGACGATGCTGACGGCTATGGAACACAATCAAGAGACGCCCACACCCGGTCGGCGGCGTTCTCCTTCACGTAACGCGCCTCAATTTGATGTGCGCACCGCATTATTACGCATGTCAGGCGTTGATTTGACCACCATCAACGGCATCGACGTGAATACGGCGCTGAGGGTTTTGGCCGAAGTTGGCCCAGACATGGGACGCTTCAAGTCGGCCAAGTGTTTCGCCTCTTGGTTGGGACTGTGTCCTGGCACCAAGATTTCCGGTGGCAAGATACTATCAGGCAAAAGCAAACGGACTGCCAATCGGGCCGCACGCGCCCTGCGTCTGGCTGCGTCGGCGCTACGTTCCAGCAAGTCGGCTCTGGGCGCGTACTACCGTCGGATGTGCGCCCGGATGGATCGGGCCAAGGCCATTAGGGTCGTGATCGGTGACCAGTGGCTGGTGTCCAGCAGTTCTGACCACTGACCACCAGCCACTGACCCCTGCCCTACGAGGAACGTTATCGTCAGCGCGTGTTGCGCACCCCTTCAGCGAAAGCCATCGCAATGGGTTTAACCCTCACGCCTGTCCCAATAATAGAAAATCTAACATGAATAAAATCAACCACTTCTATTTATGTTTCTTGAGAGTTATGCAGCCTTCCGGAAAGAGCGGCGGGCACATGTGGGGATGAAACTTGGCGCGTCACGGAAAATATGATCTGCAAAGGCTTATAATGTCAAGATGCAGGTCGCGAAGGCCGGTTGATTCGTTGGTGCATTATTGCCCGTTTGAGAGTTTGGTCTCAGGGGTTAGCGTCAGTGTCATTGGTGACGTGGTGGCTGCAAGTCGCCACGATCCCGTTGAGAAGATTGCAAAATTGCTTACCCCTGCGCCTGCATGATTTGCCCATAGAGCACCGTCAACAATCATGGAGGGAGGGCGCAATGGCACAACACACGAAAAAGGCAAGACACGGGAAATTTACAGTGAGCCATTTACCAAAACAGTTACAGCATGTGAATCTGAATGCGGCAGGGATTGACGTGGGTTCTGATCTGCACATGGTCGCGGTTCCGGAGGAACGGGATGAAGTTTATGTCCGTGAATTTGGCGCATTTACCAGCGATCTGCACGCGATTGCAGACTGGTTGAAAAAGTGCGGTGTAACGACTGTGGCCATGGAGTCAACTGGGGTTTACTGGATTCCCCTGTTCGAGGTTCTTGAACAGCATGATATAGAGGTCAAGCTGGTTGACGCGAGGGCAGTGAAGAATGTTTCGGGTCGGAAGTCGGACGTACTCGACTGCCAGTGGTTGCAGCAACTGCATACATACGGACTCCTAGCCGGAGCCTTTCGTCCAGCGGATGAGATTTGTGTTCTGAGAGGGTACATGCGGCAAAGAGAGATGCTGGTGCAGGGATCGTCGATGCACATTCAGCACATACAGAAGGCGCTGCAACAAATGAATTTGCTCCTCCATAATGTTGTTGCGGATGTGACGGGGATGACGGGGATGAAGATTCTCAAAGCCATCATCAGAGGGGAGCGTGACCCCTACGTTTTAGCCGCACATCGGGACAAGCGTTGTCATCACACCATGGAGACGATTGCCAAATCACGCGTTGGCAATTATCGCGAGGAGCATCTGTTCGCGCTGACTCAAGCGGTTGAGTTATACGAGTTCTATCAGGCGAAGATTGTAGCGTGTGAAGTGGAGATGGCACGCGCTCTGGGCAGCCAAAAGAAATGCACAGAGGACGAACCTCCTCCGTCAGAAAAAAATCTGCAAGCGCGAGATTATATGCGTGGGGACATGGACATGCGAACACAGTTGTATCAGTTGACGGGAGTGGACCTGTTCAATGTTCCAGGACTTGGGGCGGACACACTGTTAACGCTTTCGGGTGAAGTGGGGTTTGACATGGGGCCCTGGAAGACGGAGAAGCATTTCAGTTCATGGCTGGCATTGTGCTCGGGAACGAAGATTTCAGGGGGCAAGATTTTATCGAGCAAGACAAAAAGAAGTGCGAACAGGGGAGCGGCCGCTTTTCGGATGGCGGCATCAACGTTATCTCGGAGCAAGACGGCACTGGGTGCTTTTTATCGACGGATCAGATCGAGAGTGGGAGCTCCACAGGCCGTGACTGCGACTGCACACAAGATCGCGAGAATCTACTACGCGTTACTGAAACACGGCACGGCATACGTTGAGGCAGGCGAGGCGGCCTATGAACAAAAGTATAAGGCACGACGTCTCGAAGCGATTACAAGAAGCGCTCTTTCTCTAGGCTATCAATTAGTCCCCACTCAATGAAAATATATTCCTTAAAAATCAACATATTACTGGGAAGTTTCTGAGAAGCGAAAAATGGCCGCGCGGTAGATCGGCAAAGAAATCTTTTCAACCAAGGAGAACACAACATGAAGGTTTATTACGATCAGGATGCGGATATGGAGATCATCAAGGGCAAGCAGGTGGCCGTGGTGGGCTATGGCAGTCAGGGACATGCCCATGCGCTCAATTTAACCGAGAGCGGCGTGCGTGTCGTGGTCGGTCTGCGGGAAGGGCGGTCGTGGGATAAGGCCGAAAAATCGGGTCTGAAGGTGATGTCGGTGGCCGATGCGGTGAAGTCCGCCGACGTCATCATGATCCTCACCCCCGACGAAATGACCGCCGACATCTACGACCAGGATATTGCGCCCAATGTGAAGCCGGGCGCGTATCTGGCCTTCGCCCACGGGTTTAACATCCACTTCGGGCAGGTGGCGCCCCGTGCCGACATCAATGTCTTTATGGTCGCGCCGAAGGCCCCGGGTCATCTGGTGCGGTCGGAATTTGCCAAAGGCAGCGGCGTGCCGATGCTCATCGCCATTCACCATGACCCCTCCGGCCAAACCCGTGCCGTGGCGCTCTCCTACGCACGGGCCATCGGCGGCACGCGCGCGGGGGTGCTGGAGACCAATTTCCGGGAGGAGACGGAGACCGACCTGTTTGGCGAGCAGACCGTCTTGTGCGGCGGACTGACCGCGCTGATTACGGCGGGATACGAGACGCTGGTCGAGGCCGGATACTCGCCGCAGATGGCCTATTTTGAATGTCTGCACGAGGTGAAGCTGATCGTCGATCTGATCTACGAGGGGGGCATCTCCAACATGCGCTACTCCATCTCCAATACGGCGCGCTACGGCGACCTCACGCGCGGCCCGCGTATCGTGACGGAGGAGACCAAAAAGGAGATGAAGACCATCTTGGGTGAAATCCAGAGCGGGCAGTTTGCCAAAGAGTGGATTCTGGAAAATCGCGCCAAGCGCCCCGTTTTCAACGCCCTGGCCAAAGCGGGTGAGGCGCACCCCATCGAGCAGGTCGGCGCCGAACTTCGCGGCATGATGCCCTGGCTCAAATCCAGCCGCCTGGTCGACCGCAGCAAAAACTGATGGCGGGCACTTTGATCTGTGGAAATCCATTTCGACGCTGCCAAGAACGCCCGAAACATCCGTGAACGTGGGTTGTCCTTCGAACGTGCAGTGGAGTTTGATTTCGAGACGGCAGCCGTTGCGACGGATGCGCGTTACGGATACGGAGAAACCCGTTACGTGGCCGTCGGGTATCTTGATGGGCGGCTGCATGTACTTTGCTTTGTGGAGATTGAGAGGGGTATTCGCGTTATCAGTTTCCGCAGGGCCAATGAGAGGGAGGCGAAGAGACATGGAAGAGCGAAAACCATTGACCGATGAGGAAGGCGAAGTTCGTGAACTCACGGCGGAAGACTTGAAACGCTTCCGGCCTGCCGCCGACGTATTGACGACCACGCTCAAGGCAAGACTTGCCATCCGTAAGCGTGGGGCACGAATATCCCCATCACACCAAAGGGCAAGCCACGATCCACCTGTCGTGGCAGGGGGTTAAACCGTTCCGTGCCACAGGAGAGGGTTGGCAAACACGGGTGCATCATGGACTGGAAATCATTTGCCACAGACTCCCCCTATCGCACTGCGGTTGCGGTGGATGAAGTCCTGCGCCGGGGAGATCAGGCCGAGGCCCGGGCGGGCCTTCAGGAGTTGATCGACGCCTTGAGCCGCTCCGATAAACGTGCCGTCAAAAGCCAGGTCATCCGCCTGATGACCCACGTGATGAAATGGCAGGTACAGCCGGAACGACGCTCCCGAAGCTGGGCAGCCACGATTGTGGATGCGCGCGCCGAAATTGCCGACATCCAGGAAGACACACCCAACCTGACCCGCGGGGTCATTGAGGCCATGTGGGAGAGATGCTTTCAGGCGGCGCGACGGGATGCCGAAGCGGAACTAGACCGGGAGATCAACGTGTCGGTATTGTCCTGGGCCGATGTTTTTGAGCGGGTCTACCATTTTAATCCGGAGAGCCAAGAGGAAGACCCTCACGCATGAAACCCACGGCGATTTGCCCATCGGTTTTTAAAATGAGACAAGCAATCATTTATCCGGGTGAGGATGGTTTTTGGGTGGCTGAATGTCCGAGTCTTCCCGGCTGCGTTTCCCAGGGCGAGACGCGGGAGCAAGCCGTTACCCATATCAGAGAGGCCATTGAAGGCTATATTTCCGCCCTTCAGGACGACGGGCTGCCTGTTCCAGAAGAGCACTTCGATACGCTTCTTGTGGCCGTATGAGTCGGCTGCCACAGGCGTCCGGCCAGGAAGTTGTGCGTGCGCTTCAGAAAATCGGATTTTCCGTCCGCCCGGCAACATGGTAGCCAGGACAAGAAAGGCCACGCATGAAACCCATCGCAGACACCCTTCCAGACCTCCCCGCCATTCAGGCTGCGGAATCCCACTTTCCCATCGCCAAAGAAGGTTTTGTGTTCATCGGCCTCTCTGCCCTGTTCACGTGGCTTACGTGGGGAACGCCGGCAGGCGTCTTCTTCGCCCTGCTCACGGCGTTTTGTCTCTGTTTTTTCCGCGACCCCAGGCGGGTCGTGCCAACGGGGAAAGACCTTCTGGTCTCGCCGGGAGATGGCAAGGTGGTGGATGTCTCCCGCGTGGAGGAGGGGCGTTTTCTCAAAACACCGGCGATCAAGATCAGCATCTTTTTGAACGTGTTTGATGTCCACGTCAACCGCGCGCCGGTGGCTGGGAAGGTGATTGGCGTCTTCTACAATCCCGGACGCTTCTTCGCCGCCAATGTCCCGAAGGCATCGCTGGAAAACGAGCAGAACGCCGTTTTGATGGAAACCGCCTCCGGAGTGCGGATCGTCTGTATCCAGATTGCGGGGCTGATTGCGCGCCGCATCGTCTGTCGAACCCAGGCGGGGATGACGCTTTTCAGAGGAGAGCGGTTCGGCCTGATTCGCTTTGGATCGCGCGTGGATGTCTACCTGCCGCTTTCAGCCGACGTGCGCGTTACCGTTGGGGAACGGGTGCGCGGCGGCGAGACCATTCTGGGGATGTTGAACTGATTTGCGGGTGGGTGCGCGAAGCGTAACGCCGGACAGTCTACTGTGTGACTGTCCCCGGTGCAGAGAGGCCGTCGATCGCTTCTTTGAAGGCCGAATAAGGCTGGGCGCCACGCAGGACCTTGAGCGTCTTGACGCTTCCGCCAGAAGGATCAGTATAGCCTAGGAAGAAGGTGGGTGTGCCTGCAACGCCCAACTGCTGCCCATCCGCCATATCTTTTTTAATCCCTTCCGAATACTTCCCACTCTCTAAGCAGGTTAAAAATGGTGCGCTCGCCACCAAAATGGCCTCGGCATATTGGACCAGATCGCTCTGGGCCAATGCCCGCTGGTTGGCGAAGAGGCGGTCATGCATCTCCCAATATTTTCCTTGCTCGCCCGCGCAATGGGTCGCTTCGGAAGCCTTGAACGCCTCTTTGTGGATTGATTCGATGGGGAAATCTCGGAAGACATATCGGAGCTTGCCCGTGCTGACATACTCCTTGTCGATTTGAGGCAGGGTGTCGCGGGCATGACGGGAGCAAAAAGGGCACTGATAATCGGAAAACTCCACCAGCGTCAGCGGCGCATTTTTGGCCCCCTTGAACGGCTCATTCTCAATCTGAATGAGGACGTTCTTGTTTTCAATTGGGGATGAGGGCGCACGGCCCTGCAAAAGGGTCTTGATCTCCTGCAGCTCTTTTTGCAGCGCCTTTTGTCCCGCTTTGATTTCGCTGAGATCTTTTTGTACGTTTATCGCTTCACCGGGTGGGACAGGTTGGCTCCGCGCCACCTGCACAAAAGAGGGAACCCACAGAACCGCCAGCCCAATGGCCAGAATCACTTTCAACATTTCACGGGTCTCCTGATTTTTTTGGGGGGGGGATCGTGTCGCCTGCACGCAGCAGTCGTCGGATGAACTCCCCCTCAACGCCGCCTTGCGGCTGTTAAAACCACCGTCGTCCGTTAGGGCCGAAGCGCAGCACTGGCCAGACGGGACAACAGGGCATCATGGTCATGATTCAGAGCAAAGACGCGGCATTGTATCAGTTCCGCAGGCAATGCGTCCACATATTCCGACAGGGCTTCCCGGGAGACATTGCCTGTGGAGGGGTCATAGATGTAGATCTGCCGCTCCCCCACCATCAGGGGGTTCAGGGGGCGGGGATCCTGGCTGGCCAGATCCACGCGAAAGGAAAGGGTCTGAAGCGCCAGCGGGAGCCCGCTGCGGATTCTCTCTTCCAGAAGGGTGGCGTCAATCGTTTCTGGACGTACATTTCTCAAGGTGACATCGTAGGCCATTTTCCATTTGATGTCCCGCAGCAAAAATTTCCCCCACTCCTTTTGGAGTGCTCGCTTCTCTGGTGTTTCTTTCCAGGACTGGACGGTCAGTAGTAACGACCAGTCCGTTAAATCGACATAAGCATCCAGTCGTTCAATGGGGTTATATGGAAAGACATCCGTCACCGTTTCACGAAAGATGTCCCGCAGGTGCATGTCCAGGGCGCGGGTCGTCCGGTGATAATAGACATTAGAATACAAGTAAGAACGGGCGTTTAAAAACAGGGTCAGCGCGGGGAGTCCGGCGCGGTGGAGGGTCAGCCCGTCCGGGGTAAAGAAGGTATAGTAAATGATCCGATCCGGATCAACCGGACCAATGGCCACGCCGCACATGTAGGCGTCGCGCAGGACATAGTCCAGATTGTCCGCAGTGCAGATGCCCCAGAAAAGGGGTTTGAGCATGACCAGCCAGCGGGGATATTGGGGAGGCGTTTTGTAGGCGTCGTCCTTGTGCATTAGAAAGGCGACCTGTTCGGGGTCCAGACGCTCTCCCGCAGAAAAGAAGCCGGTCGGACTGCGTCGAATCTCTCGAATGATGTCGGCCAGCTCTTGCCGAACGATGGCCTGGCCCAGTTTCTCATGGGTCAGATGGAATGTGTCCAGAAAATGGTGATCGAAAAAATGGCAGAAGGGTCCATGTCCGATGTCGTGAACCAGCGCCGTGATGCGCAGCAATGATTCGATAAACGGGGCGGAAGGACAGTCCGCTGCAACTTCGGCCAGAGAGGGATAGAGGTGACGCGCAAGGCGTCCCGCCAGGTGCATCGCGCCGAGGGAGTGGACGAAGCGGGAATGTTCCGCCGAGGGATAGACCCAGCGTGCCGACTGGAGCTGATTGATATAGCGCAACCGCTGCATCCAGCGTGAATCAATCAGCGACTTTTCGGTGACTTCTGCATGAGA
>CAZQIT010000135.1:0-12752 GCA_964592995.1 uncultured Nitrospirota bacterium
GGTCCTCTTTTTATTATTGCGCAGACCGTCCCGTTCTTAGGGCTCGTCCATGAATAACATCCCCAGTCTGGCTGCCGATTCATCCCTGTTTGCTGCGTTGCACGTCGCCTACATACCAAAGGGTATGCGCGCTCCTCGCGCCTTGCAAACAGGGCGACTCGTTTGCCCTTCGTGTGGATGTTATTCATGGACGAGCCCTTAGGGCGACGCATCCTGGAGACAGATGTCTTATCGTTCCGGATTCATTGCCATCATCGGTCGCCCGAATGTCGGAAAATCGACCTTCTTGAACTTTGTACTGGGCCAGAAAGTGGCCATTGTCTCCGATAAACCGCAGACGACCCGCAATCGGATCATGGGGGTGCATCACTTGGCCGATGGACAGATGATCTTTTTTGACACCCCTGGAATTCACAAGGCCAAGGGGGGTCTCAATACGAAAATGGTGCAGGCCGCTTTTTCATCGCTTCACGAAGTGGACTTGATCCTCTTCTTGGTGGAGCCTTGCATCGAATTGACACCCCAGGAACGGTTCATCGCAGACCGCTTGACCCGCGTGAAAACACCCAAACTGCTGGTCATCAATAAAATTGATCTGGTCCATCCGAATCTTTTAATCCCGATGCTGGATACACATGGCCGGAACCCCCTGTTTCAGGCCGTCGTGCCGGTCTCGGCCAAAACGGGCAACAATGTGGACCGCCTGTTGTCGATGATCCTGCCGAGGCTTCCAGAAGGGCCTCCCTTGTTTCCTGAAGAGACGGTGACCGATCAGCCGATCCGATTCCTTGCCGCGGAGATCATTCGAGAACAGGTCCTCCATCGGACCCGCGAAGAGATCCCCTATGTGGTGGCCGTCGAAATTGAGGAGTTCCGAGAGGACGAGAAGATGATTCGAATCCGCGCCACACTCTTTGTGGAAAAAGATTCACAGAAGGGCATTTTGATTGGGGCACGGGGGGGTGCCCTGAAAATCATCGGACAGGCCGCACGGGAAGCGCTGGAGGCCCTGCTGGGGACACGCATTTTTTTGGAACTGTGGGTGAAGGTCAGGAAGGATTGGCGGGAGAACCCCGCGTTTTTAAGGCAGATGGGCTACGGAGAAAGCAAGCTGCCGGGTGGAGCATGAACCCCTGCCCTGTTGCGCGCCATCCCCCCAACACCCCCGAATGGGCTGGAGCGGGAAACGGGATTTGAACCCGCGACCCTCGCCTTGGCAAGGCGATGCTCTACCACTGAGCTATTCCCGCATGGATAAGGCGCAGCAGATGGTATCGCAGCCGGTGCGCGTCTGTCAACGCACCACCGCGTGGAGGTTCATCGGGACCCGTCTCTCCATTCGGGCAGTCCCATGACGATTTTCCATTCGCTTTGCGAAACGGGCTGGACGGACAGTCGCATTCCGCGCTGTACCACGGCCATCGACTGCAGTTCCCTCATCGCTTTTAACCGCTTCAGCGAAATCACGTTCCCACAAACCCGGACAAATCGGATGTCCACCATGAACCAAATGGGTTGCTCCGGCGTACTTTTCGGATCGTAGTGTTGATCGCTGGGGTCCCAGGAAGTAAAGTCGGGATAGCCTGTTTTGACCACCTCCGCCATTCCCGCAATGCCGATCGGTTCGGTTGTGCTGTGATAGAACAGGACGCCATCCCCCAGACGCATCTGGTCACGCATGAAGTTGCGCGCTTGAAAATTTCGCACACCGGACCAGTGGGTCGTCCTGCTCGCCGCAAGATCGGAGATGGAGAATGCGGTAGGCTCCGATTTCATTAACCAGTATTGCGCTTTCTGTGGCATCATTTCCTCATTTCCAGGGTGCTACTTAGGCAATCAGTCGGCCGCCATCGATCATCAGCGTTGCGCCGGTCATAAAATCGGTTCCTTCGATCAGGAACAGGGCCGCGTTGATAACATCTTCCGGTGTGCCCACTCGCCGAAGTGGCGTATGACGGATAATCGTCTCCCGTTCGTCGGCGTCAAAATCCTCAGGCAGCAGAACCGGTCCGGGGGCAATGGCGTTGACGGCAATTTTGGGGGCCAGGGTGCGCGCCAGGCCGCGTGTCATTGCAATCACCCCCGCCTTTGAGATGCAGTAGGGCAGATAATCCTGATAGGGGCGAATGCCAGACCAGTCGGCGATGTTAATGATCTTGCCACCGCGCTGCTGCATCTGTGCCGCCGCCGCTTGTGCGCAAAAGAAACTCCCTTTCAGATTGAGATTGAGGGTATGATCCCAATCCTCCGCCGTGACTTGAAAGAACGGGGTCTTGAAGAAGACGGCCGCATTGTTCACCAGCACATCCAGACGCCCGAAGACCGCGCAGCCCTCATCGACAATCCTTTTGCAGTCATCCGGGCGGGTCAGATTGCCGCAGACCCCATGCGCCGCACCGCCGTTTTGCTGAATCTGGGCGATCACCGCTTTCGCCTCGGGAATGGATTGATTGTAATGCACGACAACGCGGGCACCCCGTGCAGCCACAGCCAAAGCGAGGGCCGCTCCGATGCGGCGTCCCGCACCCGTAATAAGAACCACCGATTCTTCGAGTTTCATCATCGACGGAGCATCGTCCACAGGGGAAGCAGAGGGCAACCTAAGACACGGCGCCGCAGGGGTGACACAAGCCCTACTAGGGCAGACGCTTCACGGCGACTTCAATGAAGTCCCACAACAGTTGTCGTGTTGCGGCATGGGGGTGAGGGTAGGCGCGTCCAGTTAATTGCTGATAGAAGGATCGGACTTTTGCTTTTCGGTCTTCCCGGTCCGTGAATGGACCGGGATCGGAAAGGGGGATTAAATCGGGGTGCCCCTGGGCGTCTCGTTTAATGAGAACCTCTTCCTGATCGGTCTTGATCCACAGCCCGACTTCGATCACAACGCCCTCTACTGTTTTATTTTTTCTTCCGCTTCCTGTACGGTTTTGCAGGCAATACAGAGGGTGGTGACGGGGCGCACCTTGAGCCGCTTGAGGGCGATTTCCCCGCCGCAGACTTCGCAGAGGCCAAAGGTATCGGTCCTGATCCGATCGATGGCCTCTTCAATCTTTTTAAGAAGGTTCTGATCCCGTTCGCGCAGCCTCATGATGCAATTCTGGTCCGTTTCAGCGGAGGCCCGATCCCCCAAGTCTGAGGGGGTCTCTTCTCCCGAAGCGAAGTCGGTCTCCAGCGACAGGCCTGCATCCATCAGGATAACCTGACGCTGTTTCTCCAAAATACACAGGATGTTGTCAAAGCGGCCCTTCGGTTCTTCTTTGACTGCGGACATCTCGGCTGTTTGTTTCTGCTGTGTCTTCTTCTGCGCCATGACCGAGTTCCTCTCGTAAAGTGTCTATGACCTACGACCAGAGAAAAGATTAAAGAGGGTGTCACCCAACTCTCGTTTCCCCATAAGAGGAAGCATGACTTATAACAAAAAAACAATGCCGGATCAAACAAAAAAGGCAGGACCGCTCCGGTTGACAGCCCTCTTTCACACATGCCACCATCGGATCATGTGGCGCGCGCTGACACCCCTTCTCGTTTTTGCTGTTCTGTTGGTAACCGCCGTGGGTTTTAGCGCGACGGATACGGTCTATTACTCCGACCGCTTCGTTTTTCGCAGCAAGGATGTCAACGCGCCGGTGCTGGCGCTGCTGAACTTCGAACGCGGTCGGGATCGCGGTCGGTATTACGGGGAATTCTCCGGGGCCATTTACGATCAGAACCGATGGCGTCACTTTGAGGGCAACGACAAATATCCCTACCGCGCAGGCGATCTCCAGACGATTCAACCCTCCTATTACGCCCGCGCGACAGGGTCGGCGGAGAGCGGTTTTCGGCTCCGCTATGATGGTGGGGATGTGACTCTGAATATCGCCAGCGGCCCAACGCGGCTTTTATCTGTTCCCAATCCGGGCCGAATGCTGACCAGCACGCTGGGGAGTGCGGAGGCCCTTCTGGTCATCCGGGGCAAGGAGGTGTGGGGCGACCTGCTCCATGAACCCCTCCGCTGGAAGGGATTCAACGGCTCACAGCAGTATGCCCATCTTTTCAGGGAATACCATCGATTTTATCTGGTGACGGAATCGGGCCAGGAAATCAATTTCCATCATAACAATGCTGACCGACAGATGTTCCTGAGTCGGTATCACCTGACCGAAACCTTTCAAACAAACGGGGGATTCATACAGGCCGGAGCGATTCATCCCTTCACTCCCCAAATCACCCCGATTCACACCCTGCGCCCCGGCCTTGCGTTCTATACCGTGCCGGATCGCTGGCGAGTGGAAGCCCCGCAGTTCGGAACGCTTCATCTTTGGGCGCGCGACATGGCCGTCCGAAACTGGTTGTTCGGTGGATATTACCTGATGACGATTGAAGGGGTGATCCGGAACGGGGCGCGTGAAGAGCGGGTCTGGGGATTGGCGGAATATATCCCCTGATCTTGCCGGAGCACACCGGAGCACACGGGGCCTTCAGTTCACCCCGCTTCACTCCGCACATTGTAGCAGGTAGCGGATTTTCTTCCCGACCTTCAGGTCGTGGCAACAACCGGACAGGAGGGTCATCTCTGCATTCGGGTCGGTCACCCGTGCCCCGTCGCACTCTACTCCCCCCTGCAGAATCAACCGACGCGCAGCGCTTTTGCTGGCGACCCATCCCTGCCCATACAGAAGTTCCACCAGGCGCACGACTCCGGCCGGGAGACGGCATTCGACGGCGGCGCCAGAGGGTAGTTTTCTGCCAACGGTCATATCAAACCGATCCCGCGCTTCCGCCACCCGTTCTGCGCCGTGAAATCGCGCCACCAATTCTGACGCCAGATTCAGCTTGGCCTCCATCGGATGGAGCGCTCGGACAGCCTCCATCTCCGCGTTGGTCAACAGGTCGTAGTAGCGATACATCAGCCCATCCGGAATGGACATGACTTTTCCGAACATGGCGGCGGGGGGATCCTCCAGGGCAATTGCGTTACCGAAGCTCTTGCTCATTTTCCGCACGCCATCCACTCCCTCCAGAAGAGGCAGCGTGATAATCGACTGCTGCGGCTGGCCCGCCATTTTCTGCAATTCCCGTCCGACGAGCAGGTTGAATTTCTGGTCGGTGCCCCCCAGTTCCACGTCGGCATGAAGCGCGACCGAATCGTAGCCCTGAATCAGCGGATAGAGAAACTCATGGATGCCGATGGGCTGCGACGCCGCATAGCGCTTCTGAAAATCGTCTCGCTCCAATATCCGCGCCACGGTATATTGAGAGGCCAGATGGACCAACCCCTCGGCGGACATCGCGCCCATCCATTCGCTGTTGAATCGGAGGGTCGTTTTGGCCGGATCTAAAATTTTGAAGGCCTGGGTTTTGTAAGTCTCCGCGTTTTTGGATACGGCCTCGCGGCTGAGGGGTTTGCGCGCCTCGGCGCGCCCACTGGGGTCCCCGATCATGCCGGTGAAATCGCCGATCAGGAAGATCACTTCGTGCCCCAGATCCTGAAACTGTCGCATCTTCTGAAAGATCACCGTATGGCCCAGGTGCAGATCGGGCGCAGTCGGATCAAATCCGGCCTTAATGCGCAGCGGACGCCGTGCGGCACGGGCGGCCTTGAGCTTTTCAACGACTTCCGAGCGTTGAATCACCTCCACCGTGCCGCGAAAAAATGTCCGACATGCGACGTCGATTTCGTCATCTGTTTCGTTCAAGGGAGGTCTCGTGGGAAGGTGTAAAATAAAGATGGGGCGCGATGATCTTCAAAGTGGCGGGGCCAATGCCGGGCACCCGCAACAAGTCCTCTGCCGAGCGAAAGGGGCCGTTCGCTTCACGCTCCGCAACGATCGCGCCGGCCCGTTTAGGCCCAATTCTGGGCAGCGATTCCAATACCGCTTGCGGGGCGTGGTTGATGTCGATGCGGGGAGCGGCAAAATCATGGGGCGGGTGCAAGGCCGATTTTGAGGAGGGAGAAACCGCTTGTACCGTCGGCCCCAATCCCCCCAATCCAGTGTCCGGCGTGCTTTCCCAAAAGAAGCGCAGCCAAAAGGAACCCCCTAGGACACCCAAGAGAATAATCCACTTGATTAAAAAAGAGGACTTCAGGTCTCATCCATGAATAACATCCCCAGTCGGGCTGCCGATTCATCCCTTTTTGCTGCGTTGCTCATCGCTTACATACCCATACGCAGCAAGGGGTATGCGCGCTCCTCGCGCCTTGCAAACAGGGCGACTCGTTTGCCCTTCGTGTGGATGTTATTCATGGATGAGACCTCAGTGGGCCTGCACTTCGAGGAGGGTTTTGTAGTCGGAGGCGGTCATGAGGGCTGAGACCTCTTCGGGCGCCGTCATCTCAATAACGACTAACCAGCCCTGGCCATAAGGGTCTCGGTTGATCGACTCCGGCGATTCTTTCAGGGCGTCGTTGACGCGGATAATTTTTCCGCCGACCGGGGCATAGACGGGAGAGGTGGTTTTGGTCGACTCCAGTTCTGTGATTTCATCCCCACCGCGCACCACGCGACCGATCTTTGGGATTTCCAGATAGACGATGTCGCCCAGCGCTTCCTGGGCAAAATCGGAAATGCCGACCGTTGCGTTCGCGCCTTCGGTCCGCACCCATTCATGTTCTTTGTGATACCGAAGGTCGGTCGGAATCATGACGGCCCCGAAGGCACAGCCGAAAGATGGGGGAAGAAAAAGGGAATCTCAAATCTCGCCGCATCTTGGGAGTCGGAACCGTGGACAGCGTTTTCTTCGATGCTGGCGCCATAGTCGGCCCGAAGCGTTCCGACTTCGGCCTTTTGGGGGTCGGTGGCACCCATGAGAGCGCGGTTACCTGCAATGACCCCCTCTCCTTCCAGCGCCAGGACGACCACCGGGCCGGAGGACATGAAGGTCACCAAGCTGTCAAAAAAAGAGCGCTGTTTGTGGATGTCGTAAAACGCCGCAGCATCCTCTTTCTTTAGGACTTGCATTTGCAGGGCAATCGGCCTCATCCCCTTTTGTTCAAACCGCGCAAGGATCGCGCCCATCCAGCCTTTACGCACCGCGTCGGGTTTGATAATGGAGAGTGTCCGTTCAATCACCTTAAGCCTCCGTCTTCTTTAATGAATACCGCTAAACAACGCGGGCCACGATAAACGAAAGGCCCATTCAAGTCAATGGCGCGGCTCCCGAGGGGATGAACGCACGAAACGAAACCAGCGTTCAAGTATCCGTTTCTTCCCGCCCGTAAAGGTGGTTCTGCGCCAGGCGTTGGCCACCTTCTTGATGACCTCGGCCTGTGTCGGATAGGGGTAGATCGTCCGGCAAATGGTCCCCACGCCGATGCCCGCGCGCAGGGCCAGGGCAAACTGGCCGATTAACTCTCCTGCGTGGGCCGCCACAATCGTGGCGCCGACCATCCGATCCGTTCCCCGTTGAAGGTGTAGTCGCGCAAAACCGGCCTCTTCGGAATCCAGAACGGCGCGGTCCACTTCGTGCAGCCCAACGGTATGTGTGTCGATTTCCATGCCCTGTGTTCGCGCGGCCGATTCGGACAGGCCGACATGGGCAATCTCCGGGTCGGTGTAGGTGCACCAGGGGATGGAGGTCATCAGCGCATCGGTGGTGGCATAGCCCAGGCCAAAGGGGTGCGGAAAAAGTGAATTCTGAATCACGATCTGAGCCATTGCATCGGCGACGTGCGTAAACTGGAAGGAAGAACAGACGTCGCCTGCCGCATAGATTTTGGGGCAGGTCGTCCGAAGCTGCGCGTCCACCACAATCCCACGCTGGACATCAAAATCAACGCCAGCCGCTTCCAGTCCCAGTCCCTTCATATTGGGTACCCGCCCGATGCCAACCAGAATGGCGTCCACCGTCAGCGATCCCCCTCTCCCCCCTCTCTCCCCTCTCCCCCCGACCTGGTAATCAATCTGCTTCTCTCCGCCGGATGCCTTGATCTGCGTGATGTCCCCCTCAAAGATCATCTCCACGCCATCCCGACGCAGGGCATCCTGGACGATCCGCGCGGCATCGGCATCTTCGCGCGACAGGATTCGGGTCATCTTTTCAATGAGGGTGACCCGGCTGCCGAAGCGGGCGAAGGCCTGCGCCATCTCACAACCGATGGGGCCTGCGCCGATGACACAAAGTCGTTGCGGGAGTTGAGTCAACGAGAAGAGGGTTTCGTTGGTGAAATAACCCGCCTCCGAAAGGCCGGGAATCGGGGGGGCCATCGCGCGTGCGCCGGTGCAAATGGCGGCGCGAACAAACCGAAGACGCTCGCCGCCGACTTCGATCGCGTCCGGCCCCATCAAGCGCCCTTCGCCGATAAAAACATCCACCCCCATTTTGGTGTATCGATGCGCGGAATCGACGTTGCTCAAGGTGGCCCGAAGCCTGCGCATTCGCTCCATAACGGCACCGAAGTCATACGTAACCCCTTCCGACGCTCGGACACCGAATTCGGCGGCATGGCGCACCCCCGCCCAGGCCCGCGCGGCGCGCAAGATCGCCTTGGAGGGCACACAGCCCACATTCAGGCAGTCCCCCCCCATCAGGTCGCGCTCAATCAGGGCCACCTTTGCACCCAGTCCTGCGCCCACCGCCGCCAGAATGAGGCCCGCCGGACCGGCCCCGATGACCACCAGATTATACTTTGGGGCCGGTTTGGGATTGACCCAGCCAGACGGGTGGACGTTCTGAATGAGCGCCCGATTGTACGCATCCTGCGGCAGCATCAAGGTCTGATCCATCTCAAACGCCCTCCCCCTTCCACTTGCGGTATCCCCACGGGATGAGCGACACCATCGCAAAGAGCAGCAGGCCGATCAAAAAGGGAGGCGATATTTTTCCGCTGAGCAGATCAAAGATAGAGCTTGAGAAGATCACATACGCGGCGGTCGCAGGCAGCATGCAAAGCCATGAAACGACGGCGTAGGGAAGGAAGCCGATCTTCGTCAGGCCGAAGGCGTAGTTCAGCAGGTTAAAGGGGAAGAGCGGAATCAGTCGGGTGATTGCCACATAGACCCAGCCTTTCTTCTCTGTCTGCTGGTCGATCTTTTTCCATCGATCCCCCAGCAGCCCCAAAACGGTCTCCCGTGCGAAATAGCGGGCCACCAGAAAGGCCAGCATGGCCCCCAGCGTCGATCCGATTGAGGCGTAGACCGTCCCCCAGAGCGGGCCGAAGGCCAACCCTCCGGCCACCGTCATGGGCAGACCCGGCAGGAAGAGTGAAGGCAGAATGGCGAACATCCCAATGTAGAGGAGCGGCCCCAGGCGGCCAAAGGCCCCGATGGTCGAACGAAGGTTCTCTCCCTGGAGGTAGGTCTGCAGGCCTGCAATGCGAATTGCCACCAGAAGCAGAATCAAAACAACCGGCAACAGCACGGCGCGGCGGGTCAGGCGCATGATTTCCTCACGGTTTTCGGGAGGCTTCGCCCGCAAGTAACGTTTCCATGTTTGTGCCGGCCTTTGCATCCGCAAAAACGGAACCGGGTGTCCGCGCCGTAAAGCGCTGCCGCACCCGCGCATAGACGGCGTCGGAGAGGGCGATATAACCGGTTTCTCTCACCCGGTCGGGCGCCTGTTGCAGGTAAAAATCGAGGTAGCGCGCCACCTCTGGCCGCGCGACGGCCTTACGGCTGACATAGATGAAAATGGGCCGGGAGAGGGGCTGATAGAGACCCTTCGCCACGTTTTCATAGGTGGCCAAGATCGGTCCCTTTCCATTTTCGTCCTGTTCATCGTCTACCGGAACCGCCTTCAGGCGATCCGCGTTTTCCGTATAGTAGCCAAGCCCGAAGAAGCCCAATGCCAGCGGATCGGTGGCGACTCCCTGAACCAGAACATTGGGGTCTGAACTGGCCGTATAGTCGCCCCGACTGGCCCCTTTTTTCCCCACGATCGCTTCCGTAAAGTGCTCGAAGGTGCCCGAATCAACCCCCGGTCCGAAGAGGTGAATCTCCCGGTCCGGCCAGCCCGCCCGCACCTGGCTCCATTTTGTGATTCGGGCCTGAGCCTCCGGCGCCCAGATTTTCCGAAGCTCTCTGACCGTCAGATGATCCACCCAACTGTTTTTCGGGTGGACTAAAACAGACAGACCGTCATGGGCGACGGGCAGCTCAATATATTCAATTTTGCGACCGGCGCACTGTGTGATCTCCGGAGGCTTGATCGGACGGGAGGCGTTGGCGATATCAATCTCTCCTGCGCAGAGTTTTTTAAACCCGCCTCCGGTGCCGGAAATGCCGATGGTGACCTGGACCTTTCGATCGGTTTTTTGGAATTCCTCCGTCACGGCCTCGGTAAGGGGAAAGACGGTGCTGGAGCCATCCACCCGAATCAATACGGAACCCGCCGCCGCCCAAATCGGCGCAATCGGCATCGCAAGAAGACCCCCCAGTACCAACACGGTACACAGCCACACTTGTTTCCGCATACGACCTCCTCCTCATTTTAGAGGGCCTATTGTGAATGTGAATCGTGGTTCAAATCAAGCCACTCTTCCTGCGGGGCAACACCCTTGACGGACATCGGTACATCTTGAGATGATCGGCCAAACTTCGGGGAGTCAAGCTAAAACAACAGGGTGCAGGGTGATGGATATGCCGTCTGACAGGGATCTTGCAAAACATGTTCGCGCGGTGGCCTTGCGGGCCAAACAGGCCGCAGGCGTTCTGGCAAAGTGCGAGACGGAGACGAAGGATCGTGCGCTTCGCTCAATGGCCGAGAGGCTTTTGGCCGAAACGCCGATGCTCCTTGCCGAAAATGCGAAGGATGTTGAGATGGGATTGGCGCGCGGTCTGTCCGCGCCGATGCTTGAACGCCTGACGCTCAATCCCAAGCGTATCTCCGAAATGGCGGCGGGTCTGCGCGATGTCGCAGCCCTTCCCGATCCGGTAGGAGAGATCATCGGACTCACGCGGCGGCCCAACGGGATGCAGGTCGGGCAGATGCGGGTGCCCATTGGGCTCATCGGCATTATCTACGAATCCCGCCCCAACGTCACGGCGGACGTGGCGGCACTTTGTCTTAAATCCGGCAACGGGGTGCTCCTGCGCGGCGGTTCGGAAGCGTTCCAGACCAACCGCGCGATTGCCCGATTGCTGCGAGAAAGTGCGGGTGATGCGGGCCTGCCCACCGATGCCATCACGCTCATTGAAAGCACCGACCGTCGGGCGGTCATCGAACTGCTCAAGTTGGAAGGGATCATTGACCTGATCATTCCGCGAGGGGGGGAGGCGCTCATGAAGGAGGTGACCGCGCACGCCCGCATGCCGGTCATCAAGCACGACAAGGGTCTTTGTCATATCTTTGTGGATGAATCGGCTGATCTGGATATGGCCGAAGCGGTCTGTTTCAATGCCAAGGTGCAGCGACCATCCACCTGCAATGCCCTAGAGACCCTACTGGTGCACCGGAACATTGCGCCTTTTTTCCTACCCCGAATCGCAAAACACCTTCAGGAAGTTTCGTGCGAAATTCGCGGATGCCCCCGGACACAGGCCATCCTGCCCGACATTGTCCCCGCATCGGAAGAAGACTTTCACACCGAATACCTTGCCCTGATCCTCGCAATCAAGGTGGTCGAGGATATAGATGAGGCGATGGCCCACATCGCCACTTACGGTTCCGCGCATTCCGAAGCGATCCTGACACAGCATCATGCCCGCGCCATGCGGTTTTTAAACGAGGTAGACGCCTCCGCTGTTCTGGTCAATGCCTCCACGCGGCTCAACGACGGTTTTCAATTCGGCCTCGGTGCTGAAATGGGGATTTCCACCAGCCGCATTCACGCCCGTGGCCCCATGGGCCTCGAAGCCCTCACCTGCGCCAAGTTTATTGTGCTGGGCAGCGGGCAGATCCGGATAGCGTAAAACTGCGCCATTCCTTAAACAAAACGGACATTGTGCGGTAAGTGGCCTCATCGTCCACATCCAGGGCGCTGCCGCAAAGATCAACCTCGACCACCTTGAAGCGTGCCCTTAGAAAGTGGGATGCTTCGTTTTCCACGCGCGACATGGGCAAAAAGTGACTGCAGAACAAGGCCGCCTTTGTGAGGCCGACACCGGAGAACCAGGTGGCGCCCTGTGCCAGCAGATAAAGGAGCAGCCCCGATATGCACTTTGGCGCCTTCACGATTTCGTAAATGGTCCGCAATCGGTTGCCCAGATGGCTTTGATAGCGCAAGTCGTAGGTTTTCTGAATATACGAAAGCATCCCCACGCGATAAGGGCGCACCAAGTGCAGATTGTTCACACGGTAGATTTTGTCTTTCAGATAAAGGTAGGACATCTTAATCCCCTGTTTTCCCGCGTGAGGATAAAAGGGCCGAAGCGCGGTTTCCGGCACAACGCCGAGACAATAGTCATACCGCGCCATGTCTGCGCGTGAGATAAAGGTTTCGATCTCTCCAGCGGTTACGAACGGAATGTCGGCAGGCAGAAAAAGCGCTGGCGGGTCTGCGGGTTGTCCAGCGGGAGAAGGGGTGGAATCGGCGAGGGCCTGGGCGTAGGAAAAGAGCGCATTCTCAAGAAGCGTCCGCTTCTGATCCAGCACGATCACCTTTTTTGTGAACGCCAGAGTGGATGCCGCCACCTCAATCGCCTCCGCGATCTGCCGCTTGGGTCCCACCACATAGACCCGATCAATTTCACGCACCGCATCCAACGCCCTCAGCACATGAATAAAGAGCGGATATCCATCCAGCGGCAGAAAAGCCTTGTTGATTCCGCAGATCCGATGGTATCCCCGACCATCGCCTGCCATGACCAATGCGTCCATATTTTATGGTGGTCCGG
>CAZQIT010000136.1:0-12253 GCA_964592995.1 uncultured Nitrospirota bacterium
GATGAAAAGGCCGTGCTGCAATCGTTGATTGAGAAGTACCTGATTGAGGAACGGCGGGCGGAAATCAACAAAAACGATCAGGCGAGTCTGAAGGAATTAGAAGGGGATCGTTTGGTGTTTTCGAGTGATCTGAATCGATTACGGGAACAGTTGTCCGTTGAGACAGGCAGGTTTGAAGAAATAGGGGATCTGATGCGCTATATGGTCGTTGTAGAGGAAGGTCCAACGAGTTTTGGGGCCTATGTCCCCGATTTTCCAGGGTGTATCGCTGCGGGAAAGAGCCGGGCAGAAGTACTGCAACTTATCCAGGAATCCATCGCGTTTCACCTTGAGGGTCTGAAAGATAGCGGGCTGGTGGCGCCTCGACCGCATTCAAGCAGCGCTTTTGTTGAGGTCTAGGCCGCATAGCCATGCCGATGTCCATCTTCTCGGGCGACTCCATGAGGTTGAAAGTCGCCTGAATTGGGATATGGTCTGTTGCAGCAAGGAGGCCAGAGAGAGCGGATCGGCCTCCGGCGTCCTTGGAAAAGAGGGGGAGTGATTGAGACATGAAGAGGGACGCATCTTTGATTGTGAAGAAGACGGTGATATCCGTGGTGTCCCTGACAGAGAAGCCGAGCGATCGGGAATACTGGCACGCGCGTTCGCCACGGGAACGTTTGCGGCATATCGACCTCTTGCGTCGGATAAATTATGGAGATCGCGCTACCGCCCGACTTCAAAGAGTTCTTGGCATTGCTCAACGCCCATGATGTGGAGTATTTGCTCATCGGCGGATATGCCGTCGGCTACCACGGCTATCCCCGCGCCACCCACGACATGGATGTGTGGGTCGGCGTCAGCCCGACCAATGCGGTGCGGATGGTTTCGGCGCTATGCGCCTTTGGATTTGATCTGCCGGAACTCTCGGCGGCATTGTTCCTGAAGAAGGATAGCCTTGTGCGTATGGGGGTGTCGCCCATGCGACTTGAAATCCTGACGGGTATCTCCGGGGTTCATTTTGATTCATGTTATGCGGAACGCATCGTCGATGAAATTGATGGTATTCCGGTTAATATCATTGGCCTGCGTCACCTGAAGGTCAACAAGAAGGCGAGTGGTCGTCACAAGGACCTGGATGACTTGGAAAACTTGCCATGAGACAGGCCGCGCATTCTGAAGATATGGGTATGGAGCAGGGAGGTTCCTTGTGGAAACGATGAGAAGGAAAGACAAAGGGGCGCGGGCCGTTGCTGTGACGCGGGAAGATCATGGCGCGGCGGGCCGGTGGTATTGGGTCGCTTCGTTGTTGGCGATGGCGGTCTTGGTCTTTGCGAAGATCGCCTTTGGCGAGGAGATGACGGCTCCGGTGGTGGAGTATCGGGACATTCCGTATTTGGGCAGCCGCAACGCCGTCTGGATCATTGCCCAACTGCATATCCTGTTTGCCGGATTCGTGCTGGGCGTGCCGATGTTTGCCCTCACCTGTGAATACATCGGCTACAAGACGGGCGACATCCGCTACGACAAACTGGCCAAGGAGTTCACCAAGCTGCTGACGGCCTCGTTTGGAACCACCGCCACGTTTGGCGCGATCCTGCTTTTCTTAATCGCGGGGCTTTATCCGAAGCTGTTCAACTATCTCACCAACATCTTCTTCGGCACCTACATTATTTACGCGGGGCTGTTCATCCTGGAGACCATCTTCCTTTACATCTATTGGTACGGCTGGGACTACATGGCCGCTCGCAAGAAGCTCCACCTGTTCATGGGCCTTATGCTGAACATCGTGGGGATTGCCATCATGTTTACCGCCGACGCTTGGCTGTCGTTTCAGGCCAGCCCCGTGGTGGTCAGCGACACGATGGGTCTGGGCTATTGGGAAAAACTCTGGGCGGCGGTGCATAACCCCACCTGGAATCCGGTCAATATCCATCGCCTCATCGGCAACGTGGTGCTGGGCGGATTTATGTGCGGCGCCTACTCGGGGATTCGCTACCTCGGCGCAAAAACACAGGAAGAGCGCGAGCATTACGACTGGATGGGCTACATCGGCAACTTCATCGGCATCTTCGGCCTACTGCCGCTGCCGTTTGCGGGCTACTGGCTGATGCGCGAGGTCTACGAATATAACCAGCAGATGGGGATCACGCTGATGGGCGGCATCCTCTCTTGGCTCTTCATCCTCCAAGCGGTGCAGATTGGCGTGCTCTTCATCGGCGCGAACTTTTATTTTTGGCAGGGGCTGGCCTACCGGACGAGCGGCGGCGCCAAATACAAAAAGTACATCCTCATCATGCTGGTCGTGCTGGTGGGCTGCTTCGCGGTGTGGCTGACGCCGCATTCGCTGGTGGCGAGCATCAGCGAGGCTCGGGCGATGGGGGGGACGCACCATCCGCTCCTGGGCGTCTTTGGCGTGATGTCGGCCAAACTGACGGTGGTGAATCTGATGATCCTGACCACGTTTATCAGCTTCCTGCTTTACTGGCGGGCGAATCAGGAAGAGACGGTGAAATGGGCGAAGGCGGGCCGGGTGGTGCAATATGTCATCTTCACGGTTGCGACTGTCGCCGTTATTTGGCTGGGGATTTACGGCTATTTTGTGCCGGCCGTGTTTCGGGTGAAGGTGCTTTCGACGGCGCAGGTGCTCTCCGTACTGTTTGTGCTGATTACCGTGACGCCCTTGACCGCGCTGTCGCTCAAGAACGCGCGGGCGACCGGCACGATGACCTGGGGGGTGATGCCCGCGCGGTCGCAATACGCGTTGATCCTAAACGGCGTGATGGTGGTGCTGATTATGACGCTGATGGGCTACGTCCGCTCCGGGTCGCGGGTTCATTTCCATATCTACGGCGTGATGCGGGATACATCGCCCTATGCCTTCACACCCACGGTGGGGGCGGCTGCGATCATCATGGCGAGCATCACGTTCACATTTTGCCTGATCACGCTCTTCATCTTCTGGGTGGCGGGCCTGCCGGACAAGGCGCAAAAGAAAAAGGAGATGGCCGAGAAGAGCCTGGGTGGCCTGAACGTGGCCCTGGCCGGCGAGAAGGATTAGGAGATGAAAAGCGATGCCGACCGTTTTCCACAAACTGCGGGGCTATCGCTTCTTATTTTTCAGCCTTGATCGTGGGGAGCCGATCCATATCCATGTGGCCAAGGGGCGTGGACATGCGAAGTTCTGGATGCGGCCTCTGGAGTTGGCGCGCTCCAGGAACTTCCGAAGTCATGAGATTAACGAGATTGCCGAGTTGATTGAGGAAAATCGGCAAGAGATAGAAAGGCGTTGGGATGAGCACTTTAGCCGAAAAAGTTGAGGCACTGGCTACGGATGTTTCCTTTACATCCGATGCGCTGCACGTGGTGTTGGCGGATGGTCGAGAGGTCTCCGCACCGTTGCAGTGGTTCCCACGGCTTTTACGGGCCACACCCCAAGAACGTGCGCAATGGGAACTGATCGGCGATGGCATCGGCGTTCATTGGCCGCTTGTGGACGAAGATGTCGAAATCGAAAGCCTCCTGGCAACGTAAGAACGTGGCCCTGGCTGGTGAAAAGGATTAGGAAGATGAGCATTAGGGTGATTGAGTGGGATGGCAGCCATCTGCCGGTGGGTTTGGATGATCTGCCGGTCGGTCGTTACGTTGTGGAATCGCTGGATCGGGGAGAGGCGCTTTCGTCGGATGAAGAGGTGGGGATTCTCGCGGGATTAGATCAACTGGATCGGGGAGAGGCGCTTTCCATTTCTGATGTTGCGAAAGGGATTCAAGGTGGTTTCCCAGAGTGAAGAGGGTGGTCTTCTCTCGGCTCGCCTCCGAAGACATCAAACAAGCACATGCGTATATTGCACGCGACAAGCCGGATGCTGCGGATCGTGTGGTGGCCCGAATTCTAGATGTGATTCGCCTTCTGGCTTCTGGTGTTGTGGAAGGGCCGCAAGTGTGCCTGCGTGACGGCAGGCAGGTTTCCAGTTGGCCCGTTGCGCCGTATCGGGTCTACTACCGTAGGCAGGGGCAGGTTTTTGAAGTGGTGCGGGTGTATCATCAAGCCCGTCGTCCAATTGAGTCATAGGGTGCAGGGTAGATTGGCGGCGAGAAGGATTAGGCGATTATGGATACGCAGATTATCGAATCCTTAAAAGTCCTTCCTGTCTCGGAGCGGATTCAGTTGGTCGAAGACCTCTGGGACTCCTTGGCGTTGGTTCAGGCGGATTTTGGTTTGTCGGAGGCGCAGCAGGTGGAGTTGGATCGTCGGCTTGACGCCCTGGAGCACAACCGAAGTCCGTTGTCGTCCTGGGATGAAGTCAGGGCCAGAATTGTTTCCGGACAGTGAAGGGTTCCCTCTCTTTTACGCCTGAAGCCGAGGCTGAAATAAGAGACTCGTATGAATGGTATGAGCAGCGTGTTGCGGGGTTGGGTTCGGAATTTTTGCGGGCGGTGGATGTTGCCGTGTCGTCAGCGCAACGCACACCCATGCGGTATCCCGTTTGGAGGCATGGGGCACGGCGCGTTTTGTTGCGTAGATTTCCATTCGCCGTTTACTATGCCGTTCAAGCAGGGGGTGTTGTCATCTTTGCCTGCTTCCACGGGAAGCGCAACCCCAGGGTGTTGATAAAGCGGATCGCAAGCGCATAAAGGACATTGACATGTATCTCTTTCGTATTTTGTTTTTCATCTTTGCGGTGCTGTTTGGGTTTGCATTTATCGCTAATCAGATTCCACAGGAGCAGAGCGAGCCGCCCAAAGAGGAGAAGTTTGACGCCTCGCTGGTTGCGACCAAGGCGGACGTGGCGGAGATCGGCCAGAAGATTTTCTTCGGCAAAGGCCAGTGCGCCCTCTGTCACAGCATTGGCGGCGGGACGGCAGGGCGGTGCCCAAACCTAGAAGGAATCGGCGGGAAACTCACACGCGCATTTGAATACGAAAGCTACACACAGCCGGAGGCGGAGGTGTATCTGGATTATGTCGGGATCCCAGGAGAGACGCCAAAGCGTTTTGCCGCGCGGATGCCGCCGATCAACAAATCACCCATCGGCCTGACCGAGGCGGAGATGCTCACGGTGTTTGCCTTCTTGCAAAGCCAGTCGATGGCGGTGGACCAGATCGATATTACGCCGGAAGAAGTTATCGCGCTGGGCAGTGGACCGAAGGCCGACCGGGTGGTGGAGATCGTCCATGGAAATGCCGAGGCAGGGGCCGCGTTGTTTGGTAAATTTGCGTGCGCGACCTGCCACAAGATCGGTGCGGGGGTGGGGGGTGATCAGGGGCCGGAGTTGGTCGCGGCCTTGACGGGCAAGGATTCGGGCTATGTCCGCCGGGCGCTGTTTGAAAAGAAAGGGAAGCACGATAATTTCGACGAAAAGATGACCGTGCGGGAGATGAACGACTTGATGTCGTATCTGCTATCTGTCTCCGCGTCGGTCGCCCACGCGCCCGCTGCTTCGGCAGAGGCGCCGGTGACCGGTACGCCACCGGTCGAAGCTGCGCCGGAGGGGAGTGGCGTATGAGCAAATTCACCGCGACTGATGCGCTCAGTCTGTCGATTCCAGAGAGAATCCAGCTCGTGCAGGACATTTGGGATACGATCACGCCGGAGGCTTTCGTCTTCGATTTGACTGAAGACGAGAAAACAATAATTGATGAAAGATTGGCCTCTTACCACAGGGATCCATCATTAGGGTCTCCCTGGGAGGACGTCTTTAATCGGCTCACCGGAAAAGCGTGACTTGGCGTCTTATTGTTCGGCCTGAAGCGGAAGGTGACCTAATCGAAGCGACGAGCACGGCAAGTCTAGTTTCGCAGGTGTAAGGGAAGGAATCATCCATGGATCAACCGAGATCGAAGAAGTTGCTGTCCATTGCAGCGGGCTTGTGGCTTACCATCTACCTGCTGCTGAAATTTGCCATTCCGGTGCCGCTGCCGTCGAGCATGATCTTCATGTACATGTCGCTGGTGACGGTCTGCATCCTGCTTTACGTGTCGGTGTTTGAGGACGACATGCAGTCGTTCTTTGGGCCGATCAAGGATTTTATCCGTGGGGGCGCGGGCGATGGCGGGGGACGGACAGTGGGTCGCGTACTGGTGTTTCTGGCGATCCCGGCCTACTTTGCACACGGAGAATACAAGCGACAGATGCCGAGCTACGAACCACCGCTTGAGCAGCGGGTGGTACATCCCGCGCCGCCGAGCGAGTTTGTCGGCCTCTACAATCCGTTCCGGGAAGATGCGGAGCATTTCAAGGAAAACGTCCGCGCGGGTGGCGAGGTCTTCTTTAAAAATTGCTTCTTCTGTCACGGCGACAAGCTGGACGGCAACGGCATGTTTGCGGATGGGTTTAATCTCCGTCCCGCGAATTTCATCGACCCCACCACGATCCCCATGCTTCAGGAGGCGTTTGTCTTTTGGCGGATCAGCAAGGGGGGCATCGGCCTGCCGGAAGAGTCAACACCCTGGAGTTCGGCGATGCCCCGCTGGGATGCGATGCTCTCGGAAGAAGAACGCTGGAAGGTGGTCCTCTTCCTTTACGACTACACAGGCCATGAACCACGGACGTGGGAGTAGGTGCTATGGGTTATGTATACGCCGCAATACAACTGAACAACCCGCGCTTGCCGGACCTCAACCCGGTGACTGTTACGGCGATGGTGGACACGGGCGCGATGATGCTTTGCATCCCGGAACACATTGCGCTCCAGTTGCAATTGGAAACCAACGCCATGCGTGAGGTCACGGTCGCGGACGGACGAAGACAGATGGTTCCTTATGTGGGTCCCATTGAGGTGCGCTTCGAGAACCGGAATTGCTATGTGGGCGCGCTCGTCCTGGGGGATGATGTGCTGCTGGGCGCTATTCCCATGGAAGATATGGACGTGGTGATCTCTCCGCTGCATCGGAAGGTCGTGGTGAATCCCGACAGTCCAAATTTTGCCCATGCGTTGGTCAAGTAAACCCAGGTGGAAGTGACACGATATATCTACTGGCAAGAAGAGGAGATGTGGCTCGGGTATTTGGACGAATACCCGGACTACATGACACAAGGGGAAACCCTCGAAGAATTGCGGGAGAACTTAAAGGACATCTACCAGGAATTGGCGGGGGGTTCTATCCCGCATGTCCGTCGGGTTGCTGAATTGCAAATTGCGTGAATGAAGCGAAAAGAGTTAACGAAAAAGTTGGAAGAGATGGGTTGCATTTTAATTCGGCATGGCGGTAGACATGACTGGTATCAAAATCCACGGACGAGAATATCGCAGCCTGTGCCCAGGCACGTTGAAATCAAGGATCACTTGGCAAAGCACATTCTCAAGATGCTCCGAACAGGTGGATCACAAGGATCGTGAAAGCGGAAACGTGGAGATAATGTGGTGAGTCTTACGAAAATCGCGAGGGTTGGTTTAATCGTGTTGGCGTTAGTCATTCCCGCTCGCGCAGACGAAGCGAAGACGGCGCCTGCAGCGGGTGCGGTGGGCGGCGTCGAAGCGGGGAAGGTCGTTTATCAAAAGCGCTGCATCTTCTGCCACGGCGATGAGGGGGGCGGGGATGGGGTCGCGTCCGAACGCCTGATGCCGAAGCCGCGCGATTTTACGATGGGGCTTTATAAATATCGCACGACGCCCAACGGGATGCTGCCGACCGACGACGATCTCTTCCACGCCATCTCAAAAGGTCTGCCCGGAACCGGTATGCCGGGCTGGGAAGGGACATTGAGCGAGTTGGAGCGCCGGAACGTGATTCAATATATCAAGACGTTCTCTAAAAAGTTCGAGCGCCAGAAAGAGCCGTTGCCCGTGATCACGGTCGGGGCCGAGATTATGTCCAGCCCGGAAAGCATCCAGAAGGGCAAGGCCCTGTTTACGGAGATGGAGTGCTTCAAATGTCACGGGACGGATGGACGGGGAAACGGGCCGTCGGCGCTGGAATTGGCGGACGACAAGGGCGATCCGATCAAGCCTCGCAATCTGACCCAAAACTGGCTCTTCCGGGGCGGCGGCGAGGCACGCGATATTTACATGCGCGTCAACACCGGCCTCAATGGCACGCCGATGCCGTCGTTTTCCGACAGCCTCGATAACGAGAAGAGTTGGCATCTGGCCAACTACGTTCGTTCGCTTTCACCGCCGACCAAGCCCGCGCTGGATGTGGTGATCCGGGCGCGTAAAATTACGGGCGATATTCCAACAAACCCCGACGCGCCGGAGTGGCAGGAGGGGGAGTCGCGCTGGTTCCCGATGGTGGGGCAGGTGATCCGGCATGAACGGAACTTTACGCCGACGGTCACCGACGTGCGGGTGAAGGCGATCTACAACGGAAAAGAGATGGGGATGATGGTTGTCTGGGATGACCCCAGCGAGAGTAAGAAAAATGAGGAATTGGGGACGGTTGAAGACGCGCTGGCCATTCAATTTCCGGTGAAGTTAGAGGCCGGTTCCAAGAAACCCTATTTTTTGATGGGAGACGAGAAGCATCCGGTCAATCTTTGGACCTGGAAGACGGAGGCCGCGACCTACACGGAGAGCAACGCCCGCGGGATCGACAAGGAAGTCGTGCAGACCGATGCCAGCCAGTCGCTCAAGGGTTCTGGGAAATACGACAACGGTCAATATCGGGTGGTGATGAAGCGGTCGCTTGCGACGGAGGACGCCGAGAATGACCTTCAGATTCAGGGGGGGGCGTTTTTGCCGGTGGCCTTTTACGCCTGGGACGGCAGCAATGGTGAGGCGCTAACCAAGCGGTCGATCTCGCACTGGTACTACGTTCTGCTGGAGCCGGACATTGATACTGCAAAAGTATACGGATATCCGGCGGCGGTATTCGCCCTCGTCCTGGGGTTGGAGTTTTGGTTCCAACGCAGATTGCGGCGCAATGCGGGGAAGTGAGTTTAGAAAATGGGACGTATTATTACATCGGTCACCATTGAAAATGTCTTTGACGCCACCAAGCATTTGCGGTGTGATGCCTTGGTGGATAGGGGGGCGGCCTATATGACGCTTCCGATGGCTTGGAAGGAACGGCTTGGGGATTTGCAAAGCACGCAGACCGTTGAGGTAGAGACGGCGACCCATGCCGTGATTCACGGTGAAATTTGCGGGCCGGTCAAGATTCAGGTGGAGGGATTCCGGACGGTGTCCAGCGAGGTTCTGTTTATTGAGATGTCGCCCGAAGATGGCACATACGAGCCGTTGCTGGGTTACATCCCGCTGGAGCAGTCTCAAGTGGCCGTCGATATGCTGGGTCATCGGCTTGTTCCGGTGAGGCATGTCGATTTGAAATGACGATAGGATGGGGCCGTGGGAACGTTTCACGTGGCATGTGAAATTGAGCATCATGTTCACCGAAAAAAGTCGGTGAGGCTGCCCAAACTTCTGGTGGATACCGGAAGTGAGGCGACGTGGGTGTCATCGGATACGCTCAAATCCATCGGCGTGACGCCTGAAAATAAGGACGTCCGCTTTGTCATGGCCAATGGCCAGATAATTACGCGCAGGGTTGGTTTTGCCGTGATTCGGATTGATCCGAATTTTACAATTGACGAGGTGGTCTTTGCGGAAGAGGGCGATCTTCAACTGCTGGGGGCAAGGACGCTTGAGGGCCTGAACCTGATGGTGGATGCGCGGCAGAAGAAACTGGTAGCGGAGGGGCCGTTGCTTGCGGCGGGTGTGGATGAGAGTCAGGGTTCACGCGGGGACGCGGAGGACGCAGAGAGAACACAAGGGCAATAAATGGACGCACGGCTGGAACTGATTTCTCGAACGTCGGTGCCGAATGACAAGAAAATTCTCTTGATTGTCATCGACGGGCTGGGGGGGCTTGCCCATCCGGCGTATGGAAATCAGACCGAATTGCAGTATGCCCGTCTGCCCAATCTGGATGGGTGGGTGAAGCAGCGGACGACGGCGACGGGATGGATTTATCCCGTGCGGCGGGGCGTGGTGCCCGGCAGCGGCGCGGGTCATTTGGGGCTGTTTGGCTATGACCCGCTTTATTATAAAGTGGGGCGCGGGGCGCTGGAAGCGGCAGACCTGGAAACGTCTGAGATTGGCCGGGGCGACGTGACGGGGCGGATGAATTTTTGCACGGTCGATGCGGAGGGGAAAATTGTTGATCGCCGTGCGGGACGGATCAAAGATGCCATCCGGCAGGCCGATGCGCTCAATCAACAGGTGCGCATCCCCGGCGTCGATTTTCAGGTCATCCCGATGAAAGAGCATCGGGGCGTGTTGGTGCTGAAAAATGGAGGCTGGAGTCCGCAAATTACCGATACCGATCCGCAGAAGACGGGTCTTGCGCCGCTGGCATCACGGGCGGTGACGGCGGGGGATGCGGCGGCGGAAAAGACGGCGGCGGTCGTCAACGAATTTACCCGTCAGGCGATGCAGGTGCTCAAGGCAATGGCACCGGCCAATGGCGTGCTGATGCGCAGCTTTTCGACCTATCCTGATCTGCCCCAGTTTGATGCGGTCTATTCGGTGAAGTCGGCGGCGATTTCGGCCTATCCGCTCTATCGCGGGATTGCGCAGGTGGTCGGCATGAACGTCATCAGGGAAGCGGCGGATTCAGATTTCAAGGGAGAGGTGGCGTTGCTTGCGCGGCACAAAGGCGCGTATGATTTCTTCTTCCTCCATTACAAAGACCCCGATTCGCGGGGGGAGGATGGCGATTTTCTGGGGAAGGTGGCGGCGCTGGAGCGGTTTGACGCGGCGTTTGCCGATATTTTGGAGATGCAGTTTGACGTGCTGGCGGTGACGGGGGACCATGCCACGCCGTCGGTGATGAGTGGGCACAGCCACCATCCGGTGCCGGTCGCCATCGCAGCGCCGCTGATGCCGGAGGACAACACGACTTCGTTTGACGAGCCGTCGTGCCGCTTTGGCGTATTGGGACAGATGGAAGGCGGCGACCTCATGCCGCAGCTTCTGGCCTATTCCGGAAAGCTGGGCAAGTTCGAGGGGTTTGCATAAGATGAGCACGGTGAAAGATGAAGTTCAGGTGTTATTAAACACGTTGCCGAATGACTGCACATTCGAGGATGTGCAGTATCACCTCTACGTTATTGAGAAGGTCAGAAAGGGCATTCTTCGAGCGGACGCAGAAGGAGTGGTGCCACAGGAAGAAGTCGAAAGGCGTCTGGACCAATGGACTTCCGCGTAGACTGGTCCCCGGAAGCGGTTGAAGATGTTGAGTCGATTGCCGAATACATCGGCAAAGACTCGACGTTTTATGCCCGTGCAGTGGTGATGAAAATTGTTGACGCATCCCGAAATCTTAAGCGATTTCCAAGAATGGGGCGGGTTGTTCCGGAGATTGGGGATGAAGCGATTCGGGAGCGTTTTGTTTACAGTTATCGGCTGATCTATCGCGTTGAGCAGGAGAGGATACTCGTCGTGGCAGTCATGCACGGAAAGAGATTGTTTGGGTCGATTTCTGATCGTTTCAGCCTGCCGTGAACCGTGCTAAAGGGTTGAAACATTGACAGGAAGTTGATCGGATGTTGTTTGGGGCCGGTTCGTTCGGGAATCTAACATGGAGGAAACAATGCGAAAGGCAGGAAAAGGGCTGGGTCGTTTGCTGGTCGGAGTGGTTTTGGGGGTGCTGGGTGCTGTGGGCGCGTGGGCTGCGGATGGGTCGATGTCGGGGACGATCAGTCTCTCCGGTGATGCGCCGGAGATGAAGATGATCCAGGTCACGAAGGATCAGGAAGTGTGCGGAAAAGAGCGCAAGCCCGAAACGTTGATCCTGAAGGGGAAAAGCGTGATGAATGCCGTGATTACGGTCAAGGACGTCAAGTCGGGCAAGAAGCTGGAAGTGCCGTCGAAGAACATTGAGTTCGTGCAGAAGGGGTGTCAGTTCCAGCCGCACATGATGGTGGTGCCGGTGGGCGCGGCGTTGGATGTTCTGAACAAGGACCCGATCACGCACAATATTCACACCTTTCCCAAAGAGAATCAGCCGATGAACAAGGCGCAGCCGAAGACGCTCCCGAAGGTGACCTCGCCCAAGTTTGAGGTGCCTGAAATCGTGAAGGTGCAGTGCGATATTCACCGCGGCCTTATGAGCGCATGGTTGATCGTGTCGGATAATCCGTATGCCGTGATCTCAGATGCCGACGGGAAGTTTAAGATCAAAGACCTCCCAGAAGGGGAGTACGAGGTCGAAGTGTGGCATGAGCTGCTCGGCAAGCAGACCCAGAAGGTTTCCATCAAGGGCGGCCAAGACGCCAAGATGGATGTGGCGTTGGCAAAGAAATAGGGGCGTTGTCTGGGTGACGTAAGGTGAT
>CAZQIT010000137.1:0-12340 GCA_964592995.1 uncultured Nitrospirota bacterium
ATGAACATATCTTTTGCTGGACACGGGGGATTTCTTGATCCCTCCCCTTACAGTTGTCGCCGAAAGTGACATCCCGATACACTGACGGCAGCACTTCGTGACCTGTCGCACGCATTGATTCAGTCGGAACCTTGGAGATTTGGGAATGGCCAAAATCTTTGTTAGCTACAACAAAGCCGACCTGTAGAGAATGTTGATGTTTTCCATTCAGAAAATAGGGGATTGGCTTAAAGACACTGGCAATCAGGGGGCGCTGGGGATTGTTGGTGGGAAATCTGAAATCGCGAACCGCCATCAAACTCGTGCGTGAATGGGTTGATTTGCACGTCGTCGAGTTGCGCGAGGATTGGGAGCTTGCCTAGGCGGGAGAGGAAATCAAGAAGATCGACCCATTGGATTAAAGGTGAACCATGTGGAATCTCAACGACGTCAAACAAATTGAGTATCAGTCAGCCTATTCTTTCCTGATCGTTTTTGATGATGGCACCCGTGCTGTCATTGATTTCTCGGGGTACCTGCAACGTGGACCCATTTTTGCTCCACTCAAGGATCACGACTTCTTCCGGCAGGCAAAAATTGAAGGCGGCACGATCGCCTGGCCCAACGGGGCGGACATTGCCCCTGAAACCCTGTACGAGAAGTGCGAACAACTTGCTGCACCCGACAGGGATTAGGCCCAACCCGGCGCCAAACAATGGATGCGCGAAAAGCGCGCACTGTAGGAGAGCGTGACCGGTAGGTTTTCGATCAAGGCGGTGGAAAATGAGTACGGGAAACACGATCGGTACGGTTTATTTGGTGGGGGCGGGGCCGGGCGATCCGGGGCTGCTCACGCTGCGCGGCAGGGCGCTGCTGGAAGCGGCGGATGTCGTCATTTACGACTACCTCGCCAATCCGAAACTGCTGGAGTGGGTGCGTCCCTCGGCGGATAAAATCTACGTGGGGAAGAAGGGCGGCACCTCCAGCCCGTCGCATCAGGATGAGATTCATCGCCAGATGATTGAGGCGGCCAGGCTGGGCCGGCAGGTCGTCCGCCTGAAGGGGGGCGACCCGTTCATCTTTGGTCGCGGCGGGGAAGAGGCGGAGGCGCTGGTCGCTTCGGGCATCCCCTTCGAGGTCGTTCCGGGGGTCACCTCCGCCATCGCGGCCCCCGCCTATGCGGGCATTCCGCTGACGCACAGAGACCGTGCCTCCACGGTGACGTTCGTGACCGGTCACGAAGACCCTGGCAAAGACGCGCCGCTGATTCACTGGGGGCAGCCCGCTGCGGCAAGCGATACGCTGGTGGTGCTGATGGGGATGGGCAACCTGCCGGGTATTGTGGCGCAGATGATCGCGGCGGGACGTGCGCCTGAAACGCCGATTGCCCTGATCCGCTGGGGGACGCACCCGCATCAGGAGACGCTCGTCGGCACGCTTTTCGACATTGTGGCGCAGGTGACGGCGGCGGGATTTAAGCCGCCGGTGGTGATGGTGGTGGGCGACGTGGTGAAACTGCGCGGCTCTTTCTCCTGGTTTGAAAAACGTCCCCTCTTCGGCAAAAAGATCGTCGTCACCCGCGCGCAGGCGCAGGCGGCGGACCTGGCCGAACCCCTGATCGCGCAGGGGGCGGAGGTGATCGGCCTGCCCGCGATTGAGATGGTCCCGACCGCAGACTGGGGGCCGCTGGATCGGGCGCTCGACCAGATCAGCCAGTATGACGGGCTGATCTTTACCTCGGTCAATGGCGTGCGCCATTTTCGCAAGCATCTGGACGACCGCAGGTTTGATTTGCGCCGACTGCACGGCCTCTTGCTCTGCGCCATCGGGCCGGCCACAGCGGCGGCGGTGGAGTCGTGGGGACTCTATGTGGATGTCGTGCCGGCGGAGTTTCGGGCCGAGGGGGTGCTGGACGAACTGGATAAGGTGGGCATGGCCGGGAAGCGGTTTCTGCTGCCACGCGCGAAGGTGGCGCGGGATATTCTGCCCGATACGATTCGTCAAAAAGGGGGCGCGGTGGATGTGGTGACGGTCTACGAAACGCGGCAGCCGACCGGCGACGTTGCACTGCCGGAAGCGGTCGATATGGTCACCTTCGCCAGCCCCTCCAGCGTGAAGAACTTTGTGGCCGGTGCGGGCAAGCATCTCACGTTCACTGCCGTCGCCTGTATCGGCCCAATCACCGCTGACTGCGCCAGGGCACACGGCCTGACGGTGGACGTGATGCCCAAGACCTATACCATTGCGGCACTGGCCGCCGCCGTAGTGGAGCATTTCAGGTCATGAGCCACATGTCCACCGATCCTGTGATTGCGATCGCGCCGCCACGAGAATCCTACGGGCGACTTTTTCTGCGCTTCCTCCGCTTTGGCTTTCTGGCATGGGGTGGCCCCGTCGCTCAGATTGCCATGATTCGTCAGGAACTCGTCGAAGAAGAACGATGGATTACGCCGGAGAGGTTTAATCGCGTTTTGGCCGTTTATCAGGTTCTCCCAGGCCCCGAAGCACAGGAACTCTGTGTTTACTTCGGTATGTTGTCGCGGGGGCACATCGGCGGCGTGCTGGGAGGGCTGGGTTTCATGCTCCCCGGCTTCGTGCTCATGTTCGCGCTTTCATGGGTTTATGTTACCTTCGGCATTCACGCACCCATTTTTGCCGCCGTATTTTATGGGTGCAAAGCTGCGGTGGTTGCGCTGATTGTCCGCGCCAGTCACCGCATTGGCGGTCATGCGCTGACGGACCGCTGGCTGTGGGGCATTGCGCTCGGCGTTGGCCTCGCGAGCCTGTTCGGTGTTCATTTTCTGGTTTCTCTTCTTCTTTCCGGGTTGGCCTATGCGTGGGTCAAGCGCCAGCGACCGACTTTCCCAACCCTTCAGGCAGGATGTCTCTTGCCCTTGTCCTTATTGAGCCAACACACCGCTCTTCTTTCGCCTTCGCTGTCAGCATTATTGGGTTACGGTCTTCGAAGTGGATTGCTCACGTTCGGCGGCGCGTACACGGTCATTCCGTTTTTGCAATATGACGCCGTGGTCAACGGGGGCTGGATGACCCACGCACAGTTTTTGGATGGCCTTGCGCTGTCCGGTATTCTCCCCGCACCGCTTATCATTTTTTCAACTTTTGTGGGTTATCTTGGCGGTGGGCCGTTGGGTGCAGTGGCATTGACCGTCGGGATCTTTCTGCCCGCGTTTGCTTTTACGTTGATGGGTCACGCGGTCGTGGAAAGGTGGGTTGAGAACAAAGCCACCCATGCCTTTCTGGATGGCGTTACGGCGGGGGTTGTCGGACTGATTGCCATGACTGCACTGGGGCTATTTCGTGAAGCCGTCACCGATGGGCCAGGCGTGCTCATTTTTGCCTTGGCGTTATGGGCCGTCTATCGCTGGAAAGCAAAGGCTGCGGTGGTCGGCATTATGCTGGGCGCAGGCGTGTTGGGTTCACTGCTGTTTCGGGGTTAATCCAGCAATGCCATGTCGAAACCGACGAGAATTTGCCGGGATAGATCGGCTGGGTCCGTGTGGACGGACGGGCACACGCCGTATCCAGCGTGGTGCGGAAGGCATTTGACTTGCGTCCTGTCTCCAGATAGATTCACCCGATTGAAGGTTGGGGGTATTTTGGGAGCGGTCGTGTCGTTTCAGCAAAATGGATGGTTCGGGTTAAACCGGCCGGATGCGGCATCTCCCGATATCACAATCGTCGGCATTCCGTATGACGGTGCGGTCTGCTATCGCCGAGGCGCGGCAGAGGGACCGGATCGCATCCGTGAAATTTCGTCCCAAATTCCGCCGGTGATCGAAACCGGAGAGATTTTGGATCAACTCCTCATTCGTGATGATGGCAATCTTTTGTTTGGGACAGATTTCGTTGCCGCATTTTCCAACATCGAAGATGAAATCGCACGACGCGCGACGACCTCTTTTGTGTTGACGCTGGGAGGGGATCATTCGATTGCCATTCCGGTGCATCGCGCTTTCGGGAAAATGGCTTCGCAACCGATCGGGCTGATTTATATTGACGCGCACACCGACCTCTCCGATCACTTCGACGGCTCTCCCTACTCACACGCTTGTCCGCTGCGACGCACGCTGGAAACGGAGCGATTTTCTCCCGAAAACACCCTGTTGGTGGCCACCCGCTGCTTTGAACGGGCGGGTCTGGAATACATCCAGAAACATCGGATGACGATGTTTTCTGCGGACGATATTGCCCGACGCGGAATTCAGGCCGTGGCGGGAGATATTCTCAGACGGTGCGACGGCTTTTCCAATGTCTATCTCTCCATCGACATTGACGCATTGGACCCGGCTTACGCCCCCGGCACCGGTATTCCGGATGCAGGTGGCATCAGCACACGGGAACTGATGACCCTCATTCGCATGTTGCATCCCCTGCCGGTGGTCGGTGCGGACCTCGTGGAAGTGGCGCCGCCGCTGGACAGATCTGACATTACCAGTTTTGCGGCAGTCAAGATCATTATGGAAATATTCGGACTTGTGCAGCGAAGGAAATTGCAGCAGCAACGCTACCGACTGGTGTGACGATGAAAAAGAAAAAAATGCCGATCGGTCCGCCCGGTGTGCTGGCCCAAAAATGGGTTGTGCGGGATCGGGCCGTCATCTCTCCTTCTTACACGCGGCAATATCCCCTGGTGGTGGAGTCGGCAAAAGGGGTGGTGGTGACAGATGTCGATGGCCACACCTTTCTGGATTTCACCTCTGGAATCGCCGTGACGGCCACGGGGCACTGTCATCCCAAAGTTGTTTCGGCCATTACGGCACAGGCGAAGCGGCTGATCCATCTGTCGGGCACAGACTTTTATTATCCGCAGGAGATTCTGCTGGGAGAGCGTCTGGCCACCATCGCGCCGGGGTCTGCAGCCAAAAAAATCTTCCTGACCAACTCTGGCACCGAGGCGACCGAAGCCGCCATGAAATTGGCGCGCTATCAAAGCAAACGTCCCTACTACATCGCGTTTCTGGGCGGATTCCATGGTCGAAGCATGGGGGCGCTTTCCCTGACGGCCAGCAAGGCTGTGCACCGAAAAGGCTTTGCGCCGCTGCTGCCCTCGGTCATCCATGCCCCCTATCCGAACCCTTATCGTCCCCCCGCTGGCGTTTCTGCAGAAGAGTGTGACCGCCACGCGCTGCACTGGATTCGAGATGTGGCGTTTCGGCATCTTACGCCGCCAGAGGAGGTGGCGGCGATTTTCGTGGAACCGATACAGGGTGAAGGGGGCTATATCGTTCCGCCGCCCCGTTTTTTGCCCGAACTGGCTGCACTGGCGCGCGAGTTTGGTATCCTCCTCGTGATGGATGAAATCCAGACCGGCATGGGCAGAACGGGCAAGATGTTTGCCTGCGAACATGTGGGCGTGGCGCCCGACATGATGACCGTGGCCAAAGGGATTGCGTCTGGACTCCCCTTGGGCGCCCTGATTGCAGACAGTACCCTGATGAACTGGGAGCCGGGTGCCCACGCGAACACTTTTGGAGGGAATCCCATCGCCTGCCAGGCAGCGCTGGCGACACTGGATTTGCTGGAAGGCGGCCTCATTCGGAATGCCGAAAGGGTGGGGAATCGCATGTTGAGCCGGTTGCGATCCATGCAGAAGCGGCATCGACTGATGGGTGATGTGCGCGGTATGGGCCTAATGATCGGTGTCGAGTGTGTCCGAGACCGCGAAACCAAGGAAATGGCCATTCCGGAGCGCAACAGAATCATCCAACGCTGTTTCGAATTGGGACTACTGATTTTGGGGTGTGGCCAAAATGTGATTCGGTTTGCGCCACCCCTGACCTTGCGACCCCAAGAGGCCGACAAAGGGCTGGATATTTTTGAGACGGTGCTGACGGAGATGGGTGCCTCGTAACGGATTGATTGGGGCCATCTGGTCGTTATTGACATGGGTTCTGGGGGGCTTGTATTATGGGATCCACGCTGTTTTGCACAACATTAGGGGGGACTGAATGACAAAGACGAGTGCGCTGGCCAGTCGGCCGACGGAGCGGCCAATATATCGGGTGGTGCCCGGACCGGAGGGGCTGCTTCCCCCTGCGGCGGCGGCAATGGGTGTGGTGCTTCCCGAAGAGGGCGAAGGGCTGCTCGAAGGGCAGATCGTGGACGAAGATGCGGCCATGGAAGCGGCGGCGGTGGCCATGCTCACCCGCAAAAATCCGACTCTGTTCCCGGGGCCGTTGATGTTGTGGGGGTGGACGGAGCACACGCGCGATAAGGCAGCGCCGTTTTTTGAAGTGGCCCACGAGATTCCGGGCGTGCGCATCATCCCAATGCCCGATTATCGCCCTATCTACCCCAAAATTGACCCCGAAGCGGTCATCAATCCCTGCCACCCCAATCTCACCATTTGGCACAATAAGATTGAGGCGTGCGTCCTGATCGGTGTTCATTGCCACTTTGCCAGCGTCACGCTCAAAATGATCCGTGCGGGCACCAATTGCTACACCATCGCCCTCTGCGCCGAGGCGGGCCACGAAGACGCCATGATGTCTGTCCCCGGCGTTGACGCCGCCAAGATCGCCAAGTTTGCCGAGACCCTTCGGCGGGTCAAACGAAACGGGATCAAGCCGCTTTACGAAGGCCACGGGATCATCCCCTCCGGCTGGGCACAGATTGCGGGCCTCACCGGCGCCGACATCGAAAAGCCGCAGGAAGAGATGATCCACGGACTTTCGCACGACCTGGAGCGCGGCCTCGACGAGAACGAAGAGTAAGCGCAGGGCGCTCCCTGCCGGGTACTCTATGGAGTCTACCAATGGTGACGGTTACTTTTCCGGACCGTGAAACTCAAAAGCGGGCAATTGCCTTCATGTTGGGGCGCTTCTCGTTTCGCGTCCTTCGGTCGGGCGAAAATCTGATTCCGGAGGTCGCGATGGAGTCCCTCGCCAATCAGGACATCCCTTTTACCGTTTTGGGCAAGGCAACCTATGCGCAACATTTGGCGGCGTTTCGAGGTGCTGCTACCGCTCAAGTTCAATGATGGACGTCATGTCCCAACAGAACAAATTGCCGACGCTTTGCTCGAACTGGTGGAACACTTTGATGCAGCCACATGTGAAACACAGCCGGTTGAAGGGCATTGGCGCCACGAGGATATTGTTTATCGGGATGAACTGGTGCGGGTCATTGTGGATGCGCCCGACGACGATGAAAGCCGCCAATGGATGAAGGCGTTCAAGGCACGCTGGAAGGATCGGCTTGAGCAGATTGATCTTTGGGTGGTGAGTCATCGCATTGACATCGAATAACGGAGGATAACAAATGAGCGAGACATTGGTCGAAGAGGTTAAAACCAATCCACAGGGAGATGTCATCACGGCGTCGGCACCCGTCACCAAAGAGGCAAAGAAGGGTGCGGCGGCGCAGCGGGTGGTCGATCCGGACTACCTGTTTTTCAAGGCCCCGCGTGAAAAGACCTTCATCACCGGCAGCGAGGCGGCCAAAGAGGCCATTCGTCGGGCCAATGTGGACATCGCTATTTCTTATCCGATCACCCCCCAGAGCGAGACGATGCAGCAGGTCGGCTATCTTTACGCCGAGGGCTACATCAAGGATTACTATCGCGGCGAAGAGGAATATGGCGTGATGTCGGCCATTGCGGGCGCGTCGCGGACGGGGGTGCGCTGCCTCACGGCGACGGCCGGGCCGGGCCTCATGCGTGGCATGGAGGTGATTGCGTCTTGGCCGGGCGGTCGGCTCCCCTGCATGTTGCTGATTATGTGTCGCGTGATTAACGCGCCCTTGGCCATTCAGCCCGATAACATTGAGCTGTCTTACATGCTCAACACCGGCTGCATCCTTTTGCATGCCGAAAATCAGCAGGATTTTTTTGACTATCCGCTGATCGGCTACATGGTCGGCGAGAAGCCGGAAGTGACACTGCCAGTGGCGGTGGCCGTGGATGGCTTTTTTGTTACCCACGCACGTGGATGGGTTCGGCTGCCGGAGGCGGGTATCAAATTGCCGCCGCGCGCCTGCTATCATGAGGCCGTCCCCATGATGGACAACGAAAATCCGCCCGTCCGCATCTCCCGCGACGCCCCGATTCAAAAGTCCAACTTCATCTCCTATCAGATGCACGCCTCCTGGCAGCAGGAGGTCTGGGCAGCGGCAGAGCGTTCTCGTAAGTGGCTCAACCGATGGCTGGGCGGGCTGATTGAGGTGGTGAATCCCACGGCCAAAACGATGATTGTGGCCTCCGGTGCCGCCGTGTCGCAATCCCGCGAGGCGGTGCGTCAGTCCCAGGAATTGGGCAAGGATGTGGGGCTGATCAAGGTGAAGTCGCTTCGTCCGTTCCCCACGCAGGAGTTGACCGAGGCGCTGGATCATGCTGAACGCATTGTCGTCCCAGAATTTAACTATGTTGGCTGGCTGGCCAAGGAGGTCAAGGCGGCCATTCCACGGGCCGACCGTGTGGTGTCCGGCCCCAGGGTGTTCGGCGGGATGTCGATGCCGACGGAACTGATTATGGAATATGTTTCAGGAACCGCTGGTCGATAAAATCTAATTGAGGAGGTCGTCATGTCATTAGCCACAGTTCGGGTTGCACCTGGGTTTAAGAATTACCTTCCACGGGAATATCAGGATCTGGTGGAAGACAGCCAGTTTGTCAGGGAGAGGAAGGTCTCCGAGATCGGCTCGTTTAAGGAACTGGTCGAAGAGCATCCGATGTGCGCGGGCTGCGCCATGACGCTGTTCCTCCGTACCGCGATAGTGGGCCTGCCGAACCCGGAACAGACCATCATCATCGGCACCGCCGGATGCGGACGATTGGTACTTTCCCAGACGGCGATTCCGTTTATCTACGGAAACTATGGCGATACCAACGCGGTGGCGAGCGGCGTCAAGCGCGGCTTGTCCATCCGATTTCCAGAGCAACACAAGGATGTCGTCGTCATGGCCGGTGACGGGGGCCTCGCCGACATTGGGTTTTCGGCGGTGATGCACTCCTGGTTCCGCAAGGAGAAGTTCACGACCATCATGCTCGACAACGAGGTCTACGGCAACACGGGTGGGCAGGAGAGCGGCATGACCCAGAAGGGGATGGTGCTCAAGATGGCCCCCAACGGCAAGAAGTTCGAGAAGATGGACATGATGGGCCTGGCCAAAACGGCGGGGGTCGCCTACATCGCCCGCATCGTTCCGACGAACCCGACGAAGGTGGCCGCCACTGTTCGTAAGGCGGTGCTGCTGGCGCGCGAAGTGGGGCCAACCTACATTCAGGCCTATACCTCCTGCAATATCGAATATGCCATCCCCACGCCAAAGGTCATGGACGACGCGCGCGAGGTGGAGAAGGCCCGCTACGGGTTCACCGAATACATCAGCGACGAGGCGAAGGAATACTGGGATCACCTGGAAGCCGAACGCCGAAAACTGAAGGCCCCTGCCGAAGCAGCGGCATAGTTATCCGGCCATCGAAATTCGTAATCCCTGGGAGGTGTTGCGGAATGAGGACAGCGAGCGCAGGTAAGGATTTCAGTTGTGTTCAGTTGATGAGAACGTTGAGAGATCAATTGAGCCAGGAGTTATCGCCTTTGTCTACGGATGAGCGGATTCGTCGTGTGCATCAAGAGGCGGCCAACAGTCCTTTACTAAAATATGTTACGGGGGACCCTGTTGCTACCACGCAACAGGGCTTTGATCCCGACCTTGTAAAGCGTGGGAATCCCAGGCAGCATCGTTTCACGGCGAGATAGGTTTGGGTGTGATGAAGCAACGGCGTAATGGTCTTTGAGGTCATCGGCGAGATCGGGGACGTCGAGATCATCGCTTCCGGTTTGGGTGTTCGTGATCGGGCGAGGCTCCAAAGGGCCTACGGAAAAGGGCGATGGCGCAAAATGAAGGGGCGTGCGTCTGTACGGTTGGGGAGTGGGCGTATTCGCTTGGCTGAACTGCACTGGTATGAAGCGCATGAGGTCGGTCGGAAGGAAATCAAACGAAAACGATATTGGGACTGAAGGCGTGGGGATAAAAGAGCCGGTCGCACAGTATGCGGTCTGCATCAACAATGCGGACTACCCCGTGTCTCTGGAACGCCACAAATTGTATCGGGTGCTTCCAGATGACGACGCGAGGGCGGAAGGGGACCTCCGTATCGTTGACGAAAGCGGAGAAGATTACCTCTATCCGGCCGAGCGTTTTGTCTTTGTCGAGCATTTACCGCATGCGATAGAGGCGTCGTTGCTGCAAGCAGCGTGAGCGTGGCGCGGGTTTTAAGTGAACCGATGGTATGGCGGGAACAGGCGTCGGCGTCGCACTACCGGACGGCCGTCGCCATTGCAAAAGAGATTTCCTCCGGACATCTCGCGGAAGGCGTGGCCGGGCTGGATGAACTCATAGACGCCGTGGCCCGCTCCGATGATTCGCCTGATGGCCCATGTCCTCAAGTGGAAAAATCAGCCCGCGATGCGTTCCGGTAGTTGGGCGGTCACCATTCTCCAGGCGCGAGAGGAGATTGCGGCGATTCAAGAGGAGGTACCGAGTCTGACGCGGGCAACGCTGCTTGACCTGTGGCCACACTGTTCAGATGCAGCGCTTCAGCAGGCGGAGGCCGAGATGGGGCGGTCTGTCGCAGATACGGGGTTGTCGTGGGATGAGGTTTTCGAGGCGGTCTATCGCTTGGGATAGGCTGTCAAGCATTGAGGACATTTCCACTCTGGGAGAAACGATATGGCAATGGAAGATACGAAACGATTTAGCGTTCGGATGGCGGGCATTGGCGGTCAGGGGGTGGTGACGGCGTCGCATATTTTGAGCAACGGCGTCATCATCAGCGGCGGGGAGAGCACGCTGGTGCCCTTTTTCGGATCCGAAAAGCGGATGGCGCCTGTGGAGAGTTATGTGCGCATTGCCGTCGATCAGATTTATGAGATTGGCGAGATTATCTATCCCAACGTGATTATGATCTTTCACAGCCAGGTCATCACGCACGGCAAGTCGTACACCATGCCATTTTACTGGGGGCTCAAGAAAAACGGCGTGGTGTTGATTAACAGTGAGACGCCGGTGCCGATGATTCCGGATCAGGTGCGTGAGTTGGAAGAGAATAACGCGAAGGTGTGCTACGTTCCGGCGACGAAGATCGCCGTGGATGTGGCGGGGACGGACCTTGCCACCAACATGGCGATGTGCGGCGCGATTGCCGGCATTCTCGGAATTCCTGACTTAAAGTCGCTGGAGCAGTCGGTGAAGGAGCGGTTTTTGGGGAAGGGCTTCGTCGTCTCCGGAGGCACCGCCTCGCTCGACAACGTGATCGAGCGTAAATTCGCCAAGAAGGCCGAGCTGGTGTCCAAAAACTTCGCCGCCGTCCGGGCCGCGCACGACTACGCCGTGGAGCATGGCTGGGGCGCGGGCGACCGTTCCTACGTCGCCGAACCGGAACTGGTCGCGGCGTAACCTGTCGGAACCTCTAACAATGGAAATACTGGCCACCGTTTTGATGGTCGCGCTCCCGCTGGTGTTTTTAAGGCAATGCGCTAATGAGGTGCAGTGTGAGCCGTGCGAAAGTTGCAATTACCCTGGACGAAACGACACTGGAACGTGTTGATCAACTGGTCGGTCAGCACCTCTTCCCAAACCGTAGCCGTACAATCCAAGAGGCCGTTGAGGAAAAACTTGAACCCCTCGAACGCACACGCCTTGCCGTCGAGTGTGCCAAGATGGATCCTGCTTTTGAAAAAGCCCTTGCCGAAGAAGGGTTGTCTGATGATTTAGCGGCATGGCCAGAATACTGAGGGGTGAAGTTCGATGGGCCGACCTCAACCCTGTTCGCGGCCACGAACAGGCGGGATTGCGGCCCGTCGTGATTCTGAGTCATGACGTATTTAACGAGCGTTCAGGCACCGTTATCGCTGTTGCCATCACGAGTCAGGCCCAACGCGCAGGTTTTCCCCTGACACTCGAAATCGGTGCCCTACAGCCACCAAAACGTGCTTGGGTGAAGATCAGCCAAATTCGCACTCTTGCAGTAGAGCGCGTTGGCAGGAAGATCGGCCACGTGGCCCCAGAAGAAATTGCACGCATTATTGACGGGCTTAATGAGATTATCGGAACCTGACAATGCGCCGGAGCCAACCGCATAAAGCGCGGTGTTTTTTAGGCAGCGTCTTTTCGCGGCGGATCAGATGGGTTCGATCCGGTTTGCTACCGCCGAGGCGGGAATGCCGATGCGGAACCGGCAGTACTCGTGTTTAGTTGAAAAAGTTTGCGATACTTTCTACCCCTCCTCACCTCCCCTTGCAAAGGGGAGGAATCCCCTCCTTTACAAGGAGGGGCAAGGGGAGGTAGTGGTGGGATTGGAACCGAGGAACAGAATACAATCGCTCATTTATGAAATTAA
>CAZQIT010000138.1:0-11399 GCA_964592995.1 uncultured Nitrospirota bacterium
GCGGCCCGAGTACGACGTTGCCTCCATGAAAGGCGGCGTTCGGGGCAGATACTATAAACACTTTCGAGAAGGCAGCAACATCGTGTTGATCGATCCGGAAGTAACCGAGGCATTTCCTTCCGAGGCATCGGTCAACGAAGCACTACACAGGCTGGGTCAGAAGTGATTGTGACCTCCCATCGACATCCAGTCGGGAGACTCATTCCCTATCTTGTACAACCTGAAATTGAGATACGTTCACCCCGCCAACCGATAACAAAATTGATGTATATGAGTGGCGTTCTGATTGGAAGTTCGGTGGATGTAGTTGAACTTTTACGGTCTGATCGAGATAAGCGGTGACCGTTTATCTCGATCGCTCTGTCGCATTGCGTTGACTCCTACGACAACCTGCCACCGGAGGGAGGGCCCATGATGCGAAGCTATATCAACAAGAAAATAACCGAAGCGCAGCAGGTCATGCAGGCCATGTTGGCTGATGATGCATTGCAGGCCAAGCTGGAGCAAGCTGCTGCGGTTTGTATCCAGTGTCTGCGCGAGGGCGGCAAGATTTTGCTTGCCGGCAACGGGGGCAGTGCTGCAGATGCTCAGCACATTGCCGGGGAGCTTGTCAGCCGCTTTGCCTTTGATCGGCCCGGCCTTCCGGCGATTGCCTTGACGACGGATACATCCATCCTGACCGCCATTGGCAATGACTATGGCTATGAAAAGCTGTTTGCCCGTCAGGTACAGGCTCATGGACAAAAAAACGATGTGTTCATTGGCTATTCAACTTCAGGCAAATCGCCCAATGTACTCCTGGCTTTTGAGGAAGCCCGTTCAAGGGGACTGGTTTGCGTTGGTTTGACAGGCAATCGTGGCGGGCAGATGCGAGCGCTTTGTGACCATCTGCTGGAAGTGCCCAGTGCCGATACACCCAAAATTCAGGAGGGGCATTTAGTGTTAGGGCATATTTTGTGCGGCTTGGTCGAAAATGCCATCTTCAAACGGAACGACTGATGCGCGGGTCTACCGTGCCATACCAACCGCCTGCGCCTCAATCATCGTCGATACCCCTTGAGATAGACGTCCCCGTGTTTCACCCTCCTCCAGTGGATTCTTCTTAAAGACGACTTGGGAGTTATTGCGGAATCGCTGCGAGACCCCATGCGAACTTGTTTGGTTGGGTGGTTCTATGCTATCGTTCGCACAGACTTATGTGGCTTGAAATTATACTGATCCTGATACTGATTCTGATGAACGGGTTCTTTTCTGCGGCTGAAATTGCCGTGGTGACGGCCCGGAAGAGCAACATTAAACACCTTGCGGAGCAGGGAGATGGCCGTGCGAAGGTGCTCTCTCGGCTCCAAAGCGATCCGGAACCCTTTCTGGCGACGGTCCAGATTGGGGTGACTCTGCTGGGTTCTGCGGCTGCGGCCCTGGGTGGTGCCATGGCGGTGAGGGGGATCAAGCCGCTACTGGACCATCTCCCCTTTTTGAAGCACTACAGCGAGGGGATTGCCGTCTCTCTGGTCGTCCTCCTCGTCTCCTACGTCTCCCTGACCCTGGGGGAGTTGATCCCCAAATCGCTGGCCCTGCAATATCCCGAAAATATCGCCCTGGGCGTGGCGAGGTCGTTTGATTGGCTGGAGCGGCTGTTGCGGCCCTTTGTTAAAATACTGATGGTCTCCGTCCGTTTCATGCTCAGACCGGTGGGTGGAAGGCCCTATCGGGGACATTTTATTTCGGAGGAAGAGATCAAGCTGCTGCTCAAGGAGGGGCGAGACAACGGCATTTTCAATCAGACGGAGCAGGAGTTGATCCACAGCGTCTTTGAATTTAACGATATTTCCGCCAAGGAAGTCATGGTGGCCCGCCCCAAAATCCATTCGATTCAAATTGATACCCCTTCCCAGGAACTGCTCAAATATGTAGCGGAAAACATGTTCTCCCGCTATCCGGTCTATCGGGAGAATCTCAACGACATTGCCGGTATCGTTTACTTTAAAGACCTTCTGGATGCCCTGATGCGTAACCGGGCCATCGTGCTGAAAGAGCTGCTCCATCCGGCCTACTTTGTGCCGGAGACGATGCAGGTCTCACGCCTCCTCAAAGAACTCCAGAGACGCCGGATTCAGATGGCCATTGTCATCAACGAATATGGCAGCGTCGAAGGCTTGGTGACGATGGAAGACCTGGTCGAGGAAATCGTGGGGGAAATCCAGGACGAGTACGACATTGAAGAGCGTCCGGTGGAGCGTCTCAAGGATGGTTCGTTGTGCGTGGACGCCTCCCTCTCTGTGCGAGACCTCAGAAGCGAGTATGGTCTCACCGTGCCGGAGGCGGCCGACTATGAAACGCTGGGTGGTTTTGTGCTCTCCCAACTTCAAGATATGCCCAAGGCGGGAGACATTATTCAATACGACGACTATAAATTTACGATTGTAGACATGGAGGGCCGCAGAATTTCCAAGCTGAAGGTGGAAAAGCAGCGGACTGAAAAAGTGTCCCAGAAAATATAGACCCTTTTGCAATGCGTAGCGCCGAAATTCAACGAAAAACCAACGAAACCGACATCGCCCTCTCCATTGATTTGGACGGGACGGGTATCCACCAGATTCAGACCCCTTTCCCCTTCCTAGATCACATGCTTTCCGCTTTTTCTAGGCATGGCTTTTTTGATCTGATCCTCCGCGCCACCGGCGATGTTCATGTTGACGATCACCATACGATTGAGGACATCGGCATCGTGTTAGGGGAGGCGCTCGCAAAGGCCTGCGGTGAGAAACGGGGCATCCGAAGATTTGGACATGCGGTGATTCCGCTGGACGACGCGCTGGCGCAGGTGACGGTCGATCTTTCGGGGCGTTCGTATCTGGTCTACAACGTCAAACTACCCAAGCCCGCCATCAAAACATTCCCGACCGATATGATCGAACATTTTTTCCGTTCGTTGACCGATCACAGCCGGATCAATCTTCACATAAATCTGCTCTACGGCGCCGACACGCATCATATTCTGGAGGCGATTTTTAAAGGTTTTGGCCGCGCCCTGGATGCCGCAACGCAAATCGATCCACGTGTGGCCGACGTCGCCTCCACCAAGGGGATGCTGTAGTCGTACATAAGGGCTCGTCCATGAATAACATCGTGATCGTGGATTACGGCTCCGGCAATCTTCGCAGCGTTCAGATGGGGTTTGCACGGGCGGGGTTTTCGGCTACGATCCGGAGCGATCCGCAGGGGATTTCGGACGCCAGCCATCTGATTGTGCCGGGGGTGGGGGCTTTCGTCGATTGCATGCGGAACCTGGATGCCCGAAATCTTCTTTCGCCGATTCGAGACGCCATCCGCGCGGGCAAACCCTATTTGGGGATTTGTCTCGGACTTCAAATCCTCTTTACCGAAGGGATGGAATTTGGATCCTCCCTCGGTCTGAATGTGGTTCCAGGGCCGGTGGTCCGCTTTCCGGACCCTGCGGGCGACAGCCCTGCAGACAGGAATATGCTTCGCACACCTACCGACCGTCTCCAGGCTTCGGAAGGGCCTCTGAAAGTGCCGCACATGGGGTGGAATCAGATTCGGATTGAAAAGCCACACCCCGTTCTAGCGGGGGTGCCAGATGGCGCCCATTTTTATTTTGTCCATTCTTATTACCCACAGCCCACAGACGAAGCGTGGGTGGCTGCCACGACCGAATATGGCATTCGTTTTGCTTCGGCTATTGGGCGCGACAACCTTTTTGCCTGCCAGTTCCATCCCGAAAAGAGCCAGGGGGTTGGTCAGATATTGCTGGGCAACTTCGCAAGGTTAAAGGGGTAGGTCTTGCCGGAGGCAGTATACCGGACGGCAAAAATGATGAATCATGTTTTGATTTCGATTTTCCTGCTACTTTGCAGTAACGTATTCATGACGTTTGCTGGGTATGCACATTTAAAAGAACTGAATGATAAGTCCTAGATCATTGCAGCTTTGGTAAGCTGGGGCATCGCCTTCTTTGAATATATGTTACAAGTGCCCGCAAATCGGATCGGGTACAGTGTGCTGACAGTCGGTCAACTTAAAGTTATACAAGAAGTAATAACGCTAACAGTGTTTGTGCCCTTTTCAATTTTGTACCTAAAAGAACCGATGAAACTTAACTATCTTTGGGCAGGTCTCTGCCTTGTCGGGGCAGTATTCTTCATGTTTCGAGATAAAATTGCATAACACCGAACGGGTTAGGTGTTTTCAGCTTTTGCAAGGAGGTCTACTGATGTCACAGACACTCACTGTTACTGAAGTCGCTCGCCACTTTGCGGAGTACATCAACCGCGTGGTGTACCGTGGCGAGTGTTTCGTGCTGGTGCGGGGGAACAAACCTATTGCGGAACTCCGGCCCCTGCCTGCGGGGAAACGGCTTGTGGAACTTCCCGCGTTGTTCGCCTCGCTGCCCCATTTCTCGGCCACGGAGGCCACGCATCTTTCCGACGATCTCACCGCAGCACGAGAGGCGCTCGCCGGTACGGAGGTGCATGACCCGTGGCGGTTTTGATCGATGCCAGTATTCTCATTGAGGCCGAGCGGGGGCGACTTGTACTGTCGCAGCACGTAGCGCCGCGACAGGAGGAAGCGTTTTTTCTATCCGTGATCACGGCGAGTGAACTGCTCCACGGCGTACATCGGGCGGTACAGTCAAGGGTCCGGACCCAGCGTGCGGCTTTTGTGGAAAGCATTTTGGAGCGCTTTCCCCTGTTGCCGGTGGACATGGCAACCGCTCGGGCGCATGCGCAGGTGTGGGCAGATATGGCTGCGGCGGGCATCCTGATTGGGCCGCATGATCTGTGGTTGGCAGCTACCTGTATTGCCCATGGGCTTACCATCGTTACCGCCAATGTCCGTGAATTTACGCGGGTCCCAGGGCTGGCGGTCGAGGTATGGAGCAGACCGGACTAGGGTGTCCGGTTGCGCCGAACAAGGGCGTGCAGCTAAGCCGTTGCTCCTTCTCAGAAACATGATTGCAAATCGCTGATTTTCAACAACTCATTCACTGGGAATAAACGCACAGGCTCCTTATATGACGCTGATTCCCGCGATTGATTTAAAAGGAGGGCGCTGCGTTCGGCTGACGCAGGGGCTGATGGATTCGGAAACCGTCTATGCGGACGATCCCCTGTCTGTCGCGCGGCGGTGGGAAGCGGAGGGAGCCGATCGACTGCACTTGGTTGACCTGGATGGGGCCGTCGCCGGAGAAGCGATACATTTCGACCTGATTGCAGCCCTTCTCAAGACGGTGAAAGTTCCCGCTGAAGTCGGGGGGGGCATCCGTCGCATTGATGTGATTGAAAAATATCTCGCGGTCGGCGCATCATGGGTGATTCTGGGCACATCGGCGCTTCAGAATTTTAAAATGGTGCAGGAAGCGGCGCGCGCATTCCCCGGAAAGATCATCGTCGGCCTTGACTCCAAAAAAGGGCAGGTGGCGATTCAGGGCTGGACGACGCTGCATGTCGATGGGGTAATGGATGTGGCGAAACGGGTGGAATCTGCGGGGGTGGCCGGATTGATCCTGACCGACATTGAAAAAGATGGTATGTTGGCGGGACCCAACTTTGCACTCTTTGAGGCTGTTGTAGCGGCGGTCAAACTTCCCGTGATCGCCTCCGGCGGCATCACGACCCTTGCGCATCTTTCACAGCTTGCAAAAACGCCGGGGATCGAAGGGGCCATCATCGGCAAGGCACTCTATACCGGCGCGATTTCGTTGCCCGCAGCCCGTGCTGCGCTCCGTGGAGCAGCGGGGGTGCCTTGTTAACTCGGCGGATCATTCCCTGCCTGGATGTTCGGGGAGGACGGGTGGTCAAGGGGGTGCGATTTGTCGATCTTGTGGATGCCGGAGATCCGGTAGAGATCGCTAAAATTTATGAGGCGCAGGGGGCGGATGAACTCTGTTTTCTGGATATTACCGCATCTTCCGAAGGGCGGGAGACCCTGATCGACCTGGTGCAGCGGACGGCGGATGCCGTCTCAATGCCGTTGACCGTCGGCGGCGGCGTTCGGACGGTTTCGGATGTGCGCAAGCTGCTGAAGGCCGGGGCCGACAAGGTCGCCATCAATACGGCGGCGGTGGAATGTCCGGAGCGGGTGCAGGAAGCCGCCCTTCAGTTTGGCAGTTCAACGATTGTGGTGGCCATCGACGCCAAAGAGGACGGGACCGGACAGGATGGGCCAGACTGGTCGGTCTATACACACGGGGGGAGAAAAAAGACGCCCCTCAAAGTGGTTGCGTGGGCCAAACAGGTTGCAGCGATGGGGGCGGGAGAAATTTTGCTGACCAGCATGGATCGGGATGGCACAACGCAGGGCTATGATCTGGCGTTGACGCGCGCCGTTTCGGAAGCCGTTTCGATTCCGGTGATTGCATCGGGCGGCGTCGGCACGCTTTCGCATTTCTATGACGGAATCGTGATCGGGAAAGCCGATGCCCTGTTGGCGGCCTCCATTTTTCATTATCAGACCTATTCGATTCCAGAAGCAAAACGGTATCTGGCCGAAGCGGGGATTGCGGTGAGAGTCGGATGACGCCTGACATCAAGTGGGGCCAGGGCCAGAACCCGGGCCAGAACCCGAAATTGATCCCCGCAGTCATCCAGGATTACAAAAACAAGGAAGTTCTGATGCTAGCCTATATGAACGAAGAGGCGCTTTCGAAGACCCTGAAAACGGGGGAGACCCATTTCTATAGCCGATCCCGCAAGAAACTCTGGCGGAAGGGCGAGACCTCCGGCCATATCCAAAAGGTCAAACGGGTCTCTCTGGATTGCGACCGGGATACGGTGTTGGTGGAAGTTGATCAGGTGGGGGTGGCTTGCCATACGGGAGAACGGAGCTGTTTTTTCCAGGCGCTGGAAGTGGAAACGGCGTCCGCTCCTCCCGCTCTGGTGCAGCCGATGGGGGAGATTGATACTCTTTACGCCACGATCCTGACGCGCAAGGGGAGTCCTTCCCTCACTTCCTACACCAGTACCCTCTTTCGGGACGGGTTGGATCGCATCCTGAAGAAGGTGGCGGAGGAAGCGGGTGAGTTTATCATCAGTGCAAAAAATGGGCAAAAAGAGGCCATTGCCCATGAAGCGGCAGACCTGCTCTATCACCTTTTGGTGGCGCTGGCGCAGCAGGAGGTTACACTGCGTGATGTCGAAGCGGTGCTTCGGGCACGGTCATCTCAATCGGGTCTGGCTGAAAAACGCGCCCGCAGGAGCCTCTCCGAAACGGAGGGAAAATAAAATGGACGACTGTCTTTTCTGTAAAATTATCAAGAAGGAAATCCCCAGCAAAACGGTGTATGAAGATGACACCCTCATTGCCTTTGAAGATATTCATCCGCAGGCGCCGGTGCACCTGCTGGTGGTGCCCAAACAGCATCTGGTCAACCTCTGTGATGCCGACGCCAAAGCCTGCGACAGCTTGGGCCATATGCTCCTGATATTGCCGAAGCTGGCGAAGGAACGCGGGCTTTCCGATTTTCGTACGGTGATCAATTCGGGTCAGGAGGCGGGACAGAGCGTCTTCCATCTGCACGCCCACCTCCTGGGAGGCCGTCTTTTCCGCTGGCCGCCGGGGTAACGATGTTGGTTTCGATGCGTAAAAAAGAGGTATCGTCCGAGTCTCGCGCCCTGCAAGAGCTTTCGCTACTCCACCGGATTACCGAGTCCATCAGCGGAAATCTGGATTTAGATGGCGTTCTCAAGGAGATCGTCGAAATGGTGGTGGAGGTCGTTCGAGGCGATGCCTGCCTGCTTTATCTGCTGGACGACGCGCAGAATGAATTAGTGCTTCGGGCCTCCGGAAAGCCGCATCCAAAACTGATCGGACGGATTCGTCTGGAGGTGGGAGAGGGCATTACCGGCTGGGTCGCCAGGGAAAAGCGGACGGTGGCCATCGCGCGTGATGCGGAGAACGATCCTCGATTCACCTGTTTCCGTTCGCTTCCGGAAGACCGCTATCAGGCATTTTTGTCCGCGCCGGTGACCTGTCGCAAGCAGGTGATCGGCGTCATTAACGTGCAGCATCGACAACCACACGCCCATACGAAGGGGGAGATTGCCCTGTTGACCACGATTGGCCAGCAGGTGGGATATGCCATTGAGAGTGCGCGTCTGTATCAGGAGATGAAGAAGAAGGCCCTGCAAATCGACACCCTCACCCGCGTCAGCCACACCATCGCCTCCAATCGCTACATTGAAGAGATCCTTCAACTCATCGTCACCATGACGGCGGAAATGATGCACTCCAAAATCTGCTCCATCATGATTTTGGATCCGGAAACCAGCGAATTAAAAATTATGGCCACGCAAAGCCTGAGCGCGGAGTATCGCCGTAAGGCCAACGTCAAATTGGGGGAGAGCATCTCCGGACGGGTTTTGCAGGAGCGACGTCCGATGGCCGTTCCGGATGTCACACATGATCCGCTCTACCGTTTTCCGGAGTTGGCGCGGGAAGAGGGGCTGGTCTCACTCCTTTCGGTGCCGATGCTGATGAAGAATCGGGGCATCGGCGTGATTAACGTCTATACGGCATCGGCACATCACTTTACGCAGGAAGAGATTCATCTCCTTCAAGCCGTAGCCAATCAAGCGGCTTCGGCCATCGAAAACACCCATCTGATGGCGCAGACACAGGCCCCGCTGGCCGCGTCGGCCCCAACCGACACCCGATGAAATCCGTCCTCATCCAACTGCTTCAAGAAGTCATCGCGGAGGCCCAAAAGCGGGGACAGCTTGGGACGGCCACGCTTCCGCCGCTGACGCTGGAGTTTCCCAGTCAACCGGCGCACGGTGATTGGGCCAGCACCCTGCCGATGCTCCTATCCCGGACGGAGAAGCGCCCACCCCGCGTGATCGCATCGGAACTTTTGATCCTGATTCAGCAACATCCCGCCTATGTCAATCTGATCCGGTCGGTCGAAATTGCGGGGCCAGGGTATATCAATTTCTTCATCCATCCTGAAATTCTGCGGCAGACCCTTCTGGACATTCACCATCAAGGAGCGGGGTATGGTCGGTCGGATGCCCACGCGGGCCAGTCGGTCCTGATTGAGTTTGTCAGCGCCAACCCCACGGGGCCGCTGCATGTTGCACATGGCCGTGCCGCTGCGCTAGGTGATGCCCTGGCCCGGCTGCTCAATGCCGTTGGCTATAAAGTCGATCGCGAATATTACATCAACGATGTCGGAAATCAGGTTAACCTCCTGGGCCAGTCCACCGCCCTGCGCTATCGCGAATGCTTTGGCGTGGCGGTGACGCTCCCTCCGGAAGGTTACCAGGGTGCGTATATCGTTGAGATCGCCCGCGCTCTGGAAGCGGCACATGGAGATCAACTGCTGGACAAAACGGACGCGGACCCCCTCTTTATCGAATGGAGCTTACAGACAACGCTGGGATGGATTCGTCGGGACATGGCATCGTTTGGCATCCATTTTGACCGCTGGTTTTCGGAGAAAGGGCTTTTGGGAGACGGCGTCTCTATGGACGAGATTGACGCGGTCTTGGTGCGCCTGAAGGCGCAGGGCCACCTTTACGAAAAGGATGGGGCGACTTGGCTTGCGACGACGACGCAGGGTGACGACAAGGATCGGGTGGTGGTACGCAACACCGGAGAGCGGACCTACTTCGCGTCCGATATTGCCTACCATCGCAACAAGTTTCATCGCGGCTATGATCGCCTGATTAACATCTGGGGGGCCGATCATCACGGTTATGTGGCGCGGGTAAAGGCGGCGGCGGCTCTGCTGGGGGATGACCCGGATCGACTCACGATCCTGATCCATCAACTGGTCAACCTACTACGAGATGGGAAGCCGGTGGCGATGTCCAAACGGACGGGCGAATTTGTCACCCTGCAGGAGGTGATGGAGGAGGTGGGGGTGGACGCCACACGGTTCTTCTTCCTGATGCGCAGGGCCGACAGTGCGCTGGACTTCGACTTGGAACTGGCTAAAAAACATTCGGACGAAAACCCTGTGTTCTATGTGCAATACGCGCATGCCCGGATTTGCAGCATCGTGCGGGTGGCCGCCGAAAAAGGGATTCGGGTGGAAGCGCCGATGCGACCGGTGCGGCCGGTGCAAATGGTCTGCGACGCATCCGGGGAGGCCCTGGCCGGGTTGACGCAACCCGAAGAGCAGGTGCTGATGCGGCATCTGGCGCTTTATCCCGATCTGCTACGATCCGCCGCAGAGGCCCTGGAGCCGCATCGCCTGACCTTTTATTTACAGGAATTGGCCGGGCTGTTGCACCGCTATTACTTTGCCCACCGGGTGGTGACGGATGATGTGGCGGCGACGCAGGCGCGATTGTTGCTCCTCACCGCAGTTCAAACCGTCCTTCAAAACGGGCTTCATATCCTGGGCATCCAGGCGCCGGAGCGGATGTAGTGTTGAGTTGCAAAAGTTTGCGATACGTTCTACCCCACCTTCTCATAAACTTCCCAGTAACATGTTGATTGTAGGCCAAAAAGTTCCCTGAAGATTTTGTGCCCGTTGCCGATGGCCGGTTTTCACCGACAGACCATTCGATTCATTTCCTGTTCATTCCATCCCAATCCACGTACCATTCGATGAACAGGGTCACCTTTTCGTCGGTGTCGCCTAATTTCGGAAACCGCTCCAAGTGGTAGTTGATGCCCGCCCGAACGCTACCCTTTTTGAGCGCGACCCCCACCGCCGGGCCGTAGGCGTTGTAAGAGTCTTCCCGCTGGGTCCGAAGGCGATAGCGATATTCCAAAAAGGTGTTCAGGCGTATTCCCCCGATGTCCGCCCAGTCGATTCCCTGGTTGATATACCCGATGGCCCCGTCTCCGTTGACGCCGTCCAGTTCGGAATGCACACGCCCCCACATGGATCCTGGATAGCCTTCGATGGCGAAGGCTGGCGTGGAGACGACCAAGGTCGTCCACGCGACCCTCCAGAGCACGCGGCTCACCCATCCCTTTCCCGCGTTCGTGGACCGACGCACGCGGCGCCTCTTCGTTGTCGCCCGACTTTCCATCCACATCATGGGGTTCCCTCCCTGCATTGTCTTTCGAACAGCCGCGTCAGGAGTTGATAGCTGCTCATGGCCACGACCGGCGCGTTGGTTTTGAACTGCTCGACCAACGTGAACATGTCAACGGCCAATGTCTGAAGGGTGTTCATGGATTCCGTGGGCTTGACCATGGAGAAGACGGCGTCTCCCCCCGGACAGTAGTGGAGTGCATCATATCCTTATAGAGCACAACTTTGATGACTATGAAGAAATAATAAGGCTCTTCAGCAGAATCTGTGGGTAAATTAGGGGGAGGAGAGGGGTAAAGTAGCATTGCTCACCGATACTGTAATAAGTTGTTTCTTTGTGCAGAAGAGAACACTTAATGCAGATAAGGAGAGCAATGCTGATTAAGAC
>CAZQIT010000139.1:0-4728 GCA_964592995.1 uncultured Nitrospirota bacterium
GAACCATCTCAAAAAGTGGGTGTTGGAGAATTGCCTCCTGGAGGACCACCTGACCGAATGGCTTTCCGCGCTATCCCCACAGTAGGATTCAGCCCATGCTTTATCTGTTCTCTAAAGTCACCATGTTTTTGACCTATCCCACGACATGGATTTTTCTCTTACTGGTTGCGGCCCTCTTTTTCTTGAAAAAGGGACAGGTTCGCCGGGGGGGGCTCTGCGTCTTGTCCGCGCTGATTTGGTCCTATTCCTTGTCTATCCCGTATGTCAGTCATTGGATTGCGGGATCGCTGGAGGCACAATACCGAGAGCCTCAAATCAGTCACGAGACCCATTTTGATGCCATTGTCACCTTGGGAGGAGGGGTCCATCGGCAGGGCGGGTTGCGGCCACAAGATAAGTTATTGCCCGTGGCCTTAGAACGGCTGATTTGCGCGCGTGAGTGGATGCAGCGGGGGCTGGCGCCCACGCTTGTCTTAAGCGGGGGAAGTCCAGACGGGGGGGCCGTCGTGGAATCGCAGATTATGGAAGACGCATTGAAATCTCTGGGCGGATGGGAGTCGTGGGAGATCAAGACGGAGACTCACTCCCGCACCACGTATGAAAATGCCATCGAAACCAGGAAATTGCTTGCGGGGAAACAGCGCATTCTGCTGGTCACGTCGGCCCTGCACATGCCGCGCGCCATGGCTCAATTTCGTCGGCAGGGGTTTGACGCAACCGCTGCCCCCTGCGGGTTTACCGTGGGGTCGTATCCAGAAGGTCTGCTGGGGTTTATTCCAGAAATGGGGTATTTAAGACAGAGCAGCCTGGCGATTCATGAGTGGATCGGCATGGTTTTTTATGGACTGATGGCGTGGCGCTCGTCGATTTAATTTTCCGTTGGACGCAGATCGTGCGCGCTTTTTCTGTCTCTGCATCCGAGTAAAAACAAGATGGCGGACAAGATCAGGAAGGTGAGCGAAAGACGCAGATGGGCGGCAGGGTTGGGGTCGTTCTCCGGGTGAAGCAGGACCGCCGACAGGCGATAACTCCAGAATCCAATACTAAACAGGGCCGAGGCGAGGAGGATGAAATAGTCCCGCCGGTTGGCCTGCGTTTTCCGAATCGCCACCCAGAGGAAGAAGCCGCCAATCCAAAGGGAGACGATGCAGACCATGAGCGTTGGGAACCGGTGGGGATCGACGCCCCAACGAAGGGATAGGATGTAAAGCCTGAATCCCCAGGACGGGATCATCAACAGGCCAGTGACCCCAAGCAGAATACGCAGCAACTTTGACATCTCGTCCGGGAGTCTACGCGACTGGAGACGCAATCTCAATGGGGAGGAAGGGGCCGAGACGACAGCACAACCCGCACGAAGATTCCAATATTTCCTTATCGCAATCTATCGTCCCGTCATTGATCCGCCATCCGATTCCCCGTTATAATGACCCCGTCCGTACGGGTCGGGTTGACACAAAGACCGAAACGGTGCGAGCCATCAGGCCTTCGTTTTCCAGGGCAGAGACCTCCTGTGTGCTGAAAAAGTCCCTCCACGACTTTTTCAGCCATGGAAAGCAAAAGGCACGGGCGTATCCAAGTCGGAAGAGCCAGGAGGAGCGATCATGATCACCATTCTCATTCCAATCCCCTTACGCGTGTTCACAAAAAATCAGAGCGAGATTACGGCGGAGGGGAGTACCGTTTTCGCCCTGTTAGAAGACGCCATCCGGCAGTATGCGGGGCTTCGGCCTTACATTCTCAACGCATCGGGCGAGGTGCGCCGTTTTGTAAACCTCTTTCTCAATAACGAATATATCCGGGGCGCAGGGGGCCCTGCTGATGGACGATCCCCGTTGGGAATTGTAGAACCCGCAGGGGGTGCCCCCATCGTGGGGCTCGACACGCCTGTCAAGGATGGAGATGTCGTGGAGATCCTCCCTGCGGTTGCCGGTGGGGCGGCGCCCTCCGACGAACGGAGCGACCCCGCAGTCGGTGTCCCGACCGCATGCGTCGTGACGCCCGGTGGGGCCGGTGAAAGAAAGGGGGCAACCACCTTTCCGGAATGGAAGGCCCAGCTCAAAAGGGAGATTTCGGAGGTCAAGGCAATCGACATCGTAGGCACCCATGAGGGAGATCAAAACATCACCCTCATCGACGTGCGCACAGACGAAGAATGGGCGCAGGGGCATCTCCCTGGCGCGATTCATATCGATCGAGGCTACCTGGAGCTGACGGTCGAGTCGCTTGTGCCGGATAAGTCAAAACGGGTTGTCTGTTATTGCGCTGGCGGCGTCCGTTCTCTCTTTGCGGCCAAGGCGCTGGAAACGCTTGGCTACAGGCGTGTGGAAAGTCTCATCGGTGGATTCGGCGGCTGGAAAGAGGCCGGTCTGCCGTTTGTCCGGCCGGTTACGCTTACAGAGCCGCAACGCCGACGGTATATGAGGCATCTTTCAATTCCGGAGGTCGGTGAGGCGGGGCAGATCAAACTCCTCTCGGCAAAAGTACTCTGCATCGGCGCGGGGGGTCTCGGATGCCCCGTCTCAATTTACCTGGCTGCTGCGGGTGTCGGGACCCTGGGGATTGTGGATGACGATCTGGTTGACGAGTCGAATCTGCAACGCCAGATCCTTCACACAACGGACCGGCTTGGAACCCCCAAAACCACAAGCGCGAAAATCGCCATCGAGGCGCTCAACCCCGATGTGAAGGTGATCGAGCACCAACTCCGGCTGACTTCAGAAAATGTGCTGGAGATCTTCTCTCAATACGACCTGATCGTGGATGGCTCGGATAACTTTCCAACCCGCTATCTTGTGAACGATGCCTGCGTCAATCTAAAAAAACCATCTGTCCATGGTTCGATCTACCGCTTCGAAGGTCAGCTCACGGTCTTTTGGCCCGGTCGGGGGCCCTGCTACCGATGCCTCTATCCAGAGCCGCCACCGGCAGAGTTTGCCCCCTCGTGCGCGGAAGCGGGCGTCCTCGGTGTTCTCCCCGGGGTTATCGGTATCCTGGAGGCGGTTGAAGTGGTCAAGATCATCTTAGGCAGCGGGGATCCTCTCGTCGGACGGCTGATCCGCTACGATGCCCTCAAGGCAGAGTTTCGCGAGCTTTCGATTCGTGCCGATCCAAAATGCGCGTACTGCGCGCCCGGCGTGGCGTTCCCGGGGTTAATAGACTACGCACTTTTTTGTGGAAACCGATGAGACCCGTCCCTTGAACCCAGATGACGCATTAGAATTATAGGGTAGTTTTCCCCCTTAGAAAAGGGGGGCAGGGGGCAATACTGTTCACTTATGTACCTACGAGACTAATAAGTGGCGTAAAGTCAATATGCACGATGACAGACCTTGGCCTTTTGTACGGGGCATATGGAGAGTTTCTCCGTTTGACCATCCGAGAATTTATTTTCCCACGACTGGATACACACAATAGTTTTGCCGCCGCCTCAAATAACATTCGATACCATTTTTTATGGCGCACAGGGGGGAATTGCCCCAGACTGGGGCAGGCTTCGGCGGATTAGCTGCACATTGGCAGTAAAAGAGAGCCTGCGATTGGGGATAGCTGCATGGGCTGCACCTTGATACATCAACCAACGCACTGCGTAGTGTGCCATCACCCAGCCATAGAATTCTTGACGTACCAACTCTGGCGTTTTACTGCGCAGGACGCGACGACTATGAACCAAATGGGTCTTCAGCTCATCAAACACCAACTCCACTTCCCATCGCTCGTGATACAGCCGAGCCAGGTCCTGTGCGGGTGCGCAGTGGTCATCCAGCAGCGTGGTGACGAGACGGTACATCGGTTCGCTGTCCGGTACCTGCGGTAAGACATACTCAATTACCCTGATGGCGATCCCATTGATTCGCTTTCTCCTGTCGCGTTCACTGGGGTAAAGACGGCTCAGGTACGAGCCATCGTCCAACAGCTGTTCAACCGGAAGAATCAAGTTCTTCGGCATGCGCCATAGCAGTTGCGCACCGGTCTGAATGCCTGCCTGCCAATGGGCGTAACCGACAAAGCCGCGATCGGCCATGCACAGCATGTCGGGCGTCAGGCGACGCAACAAGGGTGCGGCAACCTCCCATTCGGCCTGTTTATAGGCGCCCAGTTCGGCATCCAAAATGGCGTGACTGGCACATTCCATCAAAATGGCGCACTGGGCTTGTGGGTAGCCTGCCTGCCCGGTTCGGCTGCCTGGGTAACCAAAGGCTTGCACATTGTCTTCCTCATCCGGTACCTCAAAGTTTGAGCCATCCAGAGCCACGAGTCGATAGCCTGCAAAAAAGGCGTGTGAATGCTCTGGACGAGCCAACGGGCGCAAGCAGCGCTGCCCAATGGCTTTCAGTGCCTTCCACGTAAGCCGTGAGCGGGCTTTGCTGATGGCTGATTTGACAACTTTCACGGGAGCAAAGGGTTTTTTGTCTTTCCATGCCAGCCCTTGTGCAACCGCGGCGAACACCGCTTCGTACGCCGCCTCGCTGTATAAGCTCAACGCCATGGTGTAGTACACCACTGCAGAGGCGGGAAAGGTTCGTACACGCTCACTGTTACAGTGATGTGCGTCAAGTTCTTCGTTGATGATGTCAGACGGAAATGCACGAGCCAGTAATCCCGTGCTCAAATAATCCGCAAATCGAGCACCAGAACCCAAACCCACTTTGCTTCTTGCCATGTTGCCCCCCCAGATTGATTGTGGAGGCGAAGTATAGCAGATTTTTCTCTAAGTGAACAGTATTG
>CAZQIT010000140.1:0-5153 GCA_964592995.1 uncultured Nitrospirota bacterium
AAAGAAGGAGTCTACGGGTGTTGAACAACCGAAAGAGACGTCCCACGCATCCGGGTGAGATTTTGCGCGAAGATGTACTGCCGGCCGCAGGATTAACGCAGGGTGGACTGGCCCGAGTACTCGGAGTCTCACGCTGCACCATCAGCGAAATACTCCGTGAGCGGAGACCCGTCACCACCGACATGGCACACCGATTGGCGCGCGCCTTTGACACGTCGCCGGAGATGTGGCTGGGTTTACAACAAGACGTTGATCTGTGGGACACACTCCACGAACGCCGTTTAGAGTATGCACGCATCAAACCCCTGCAGACGGACAAAGCGGCCTGAAGTCTCATGAAATACGCCTATTATCCAGGATGTGCCGCAAAAGGGGCCGCGCCGGAGTTGCACCAGGCCACGATGGCCGTGGTGGCGCATCTGGGCATCGAAGTCGTTGAGTTGACCGACTTCAACTGCTGCGGTGCGGGGGTGATCACGGAGGCCGATCCGGATCTGGCCTACATTTTAAATGCCCGCACGCTGGCGACGGCCGAGGCCTTGAATCTGACGATCATGACCGTCTGCGGGACCTGTCAGGGGGTGTTGGGGGGCGCTAATCAAAAACTGCAACAAGATGAGCCGCTGCGCCATCGCATCAATACGGAATTGCAAAAAACGACGGGGCTTTCCTATGGTGGCAGGGTGGCGGTCAAGCACCTGCAATGGATTCTGGTGAAGGATTTCGGACTGGATCAACTTGCCGAGCGGATTACGCATCCACTTTCGGAGTTGTCGGTGGCCCCATTTTATGGCTGCTATATCCTGCGGCCCGCGTCGGCCACGGGGTTTGATGACTGGGAAAACCCCACCTCTCTTGAAAAACTGATCCGCACGATCGGTGCCCATCCGGTCGCCTACGATGGCCGCACAAAGTGTTGCGGATTTCCCGTTTTGCTGGAAAAAGAGGAGATTGCGCTTCAGATGGTGGGCCAGCATGTGAGCGAGGCCAAGTCGAAGGGGGGAGATGTGATGGTAACCCCCTGTCCCCTCTGCCACATGAGTCTGGATATTTATCAAGAGCGGGCGCAACGCAAACAACAGGAGGGAGACCCCGGTGCGGTGCTGGGCCTGCCGATTCTGCATCTTCCACAGTTGTTGGGGTTGGCGATGGGCATCCCGGCGAAACAACTGGGTCTTGCGCGGCATCTGACCTCCACCGCGCCGTTGATCCAGATATTACAGAACCGGTCGTAGAGGCGCAGCCTGCTGCGATCCGACAGATTCCGCATCCGGAGGACACGATATGAAACAGGGGAAATGGGGATTTGGGTTGACGAGCGTTTTTCTTAGCCTGTTCTGTCTGGTTCAGACGGTCGGTGCCTTTGAGGTGTCGGGTCTCTCCACACCGGAGAGTGTTCTGGTCGATCCCAAGACGGGGACGTACTACATTTCCAACATCAATGGCGCTCCGGCGGAGCGGGACAATAACGGTTTTATCACCCGCCTGGACAAGACCGGAAAGGTGACGGTCCTTCAATTTATCATGGGCGGGAAGGGGACGGAGCTGAATGCCCCCAAGGGGTTGGCCATCATCGGCAATGTGCTCTATGTCAGCGATATTGATCGCGTTCGGGGTTTTGACAAAACCACCGGAGCGCTGCTTCACGACATTGATTTAAAAAGCGCGGGCGCCCTGTTTCTCAACGATCTGACCCAGGATGATCAGGGCAATTTATATGTTTCGGATACGGCCACGTTTATGGACCCAAAGGCCCTCGGCGCAATTTTTAAAATTGAAACCCGACGGCAGAATCGCGCCAGTGTCTATGTGCGGGATCCCGCGCTGGGCAGCCCGAACGGTCTGATGATCCACCCGAAGACGAAGCGGCTCCTGGCCAACACCTGGGGAACGGGCAAGATTCTGGAAATCGGCCATGACCGGCGAATCAAGACATTCGTCGAAGAGGCCGAATGGAAAGACCTGGATGGCATGGATGTTGACCGTGCGGGCAACATCTACCTCTCAAGCTTCACGGGGGGCGTCATTTATAAAGTGGATCCGAGCTTGAAGGTCTCGCAGGTCAAAAGTGGATTGACCACCCCCGCAGACATCCATGTGGATCGGCAGGCCCACCAGATTCTCGTCCCCTCTTTTAGCGGAAACACCGTCACCACGATCGTCCTCAGCCCATGATGTTCCATCCTGACTTCAGCCTTTATCTCCACGGCAAAATGGCCGATATAAGATTTCTATGAAGATATTAGTGGTCGGCGGGGGTGGCAGAGAACACGCCCTGGTTTGGAAAATTGCTCAAAACCCGCGCGTCAAACAGATTTTCTGCGTGCCAGGGAATGCAGGCATGGAAGGGGTCGCCAGGCCCGTTCCGATTGGAATGGATTCCGTTGAACGGCTGCTGATCTTTGCTCAGGGTCACGGCATTGATTTAACGGTGGTCGGCCCGGAAATTCCGCTCGCCCTCGGGTTGGTGGATCGGTTCGAGCAGGAAGGGCTGCCGGTCTTTGGGCCTCGGCGCGCCGCCGCAGAGATTGAAACCAGCAAGGCATTTTCCAAATCCTTTATGCAGCGGCACGGCATCCCGACGGCCCCGTTTGAGGTCGTAACGCTGGACGAGGCCCGTCGCCGGGCGCCGACCCTTCCCATGCCGATTGTGCTCAAGGCTGCGGGGCTGGCCGCCGGAAAAGGGGTGGTTGTGGCCCGTCATCCGGACGAAGCCATTGAGGCGCTGCAAGCGTTTGGCGATCTGGGCGATGCAGCGACGCAGATTGTGCTGGAACAATGTCTCATCGGGAGAGAGGTCAGTTTCTTTGTCATCACGGACGGCGACATCGTGCTTCCCCTCACGACAGCGCAAGATCACAAACCGATTTTTGATGGCAACCGGGGGCCCAATACGGGTGGAATGGGGGCCATTTCTCCCGCTCCGCACATCACCCCTGCGCTCCATGACGAAATCATGTCCAAAATCATTATCCCCACGGTTCGTGGACTGGCTCAGGAGGGGAGGTCCTATACGGGGGTTTTATATGCGGGCCTGATGCTGACCGAATCCGGTCCATCCGTCCTGGAATTCAACGCCCGCTTGGGCGATCCGGAGGCCCAGGCCATTCTCTTTCGGATGAAAACGGACTGGGTCGACGTCATGGAGGCGACGCTCAGTCATCGTCTGGAGGAATACAAGACGCTGGAATGGAACAGCGAGGCCTCCGTTTGCGTCGTTCTGGCGGCGCATGGTTATCCTGGGCGCTATCGCAAGGAAGATGTGATCATCGGACTGGATGACGTGAACATGCCGGACGTCATGGTCTATCATGCGGGCACGGCCCTTCGTGAGAAGACCTGGGTGACGCATGGCGGACGGGTGCTGGGCGTCACGGCGCGGGGTGACAACGTTTTGGAGGCGCGCCGCCGGGCCTATCGGGCGGTCGAAAAAATCTCATTTTTAGGAATGCAGTACCGACATGACATTGGCGCCACAAGCTCATAGGCTTCTGATCCCCGCAACCCTTCTGACCGTCGTCTTCCTGATGTCGCAGGACCGTCTCTTGCAGGAGGTGATCCGGTCGATTCATGCTCCGTTCTTTCGCATGGCCATGGAAGGGGCGACTCTCTCTGCCGATTCCAGGCTCCTCTTCATCTTCTTTGGCCTGATGTGGGTGGGTTTCGACCTCGCGAAGCCCCCCCGTAAAGTCTCCGAAACAGCGTCCCCGTCCATTTTCACTTCTGTGACCCCCACCGCCGCGTGGGTTGGGAAATGGGCAGTGATTGCGCTGCTTACAACCCGTGTTGTCGTGGAGATTGCCAAGGCGCTGATCGGACGAGAGCGGCCCTATCTGATTGATCCGACTGTGGGCCATTATGGCCCACAGTTCTTTGGGCCGATTCTGGGGCGCGACTTTGCATCGTTTCCATCCGGCCACGCCACCAGCGCCGCAGCCATTGCGGTCGTCCTTGCCTCGGCCTTCCCGAAGCGCCGATACCTCCCCTACCTTTGGACCGCCCTGGTCTGTCTTTCACGGGTGGCCCTTAATGAGCACTTCGTCTCCGACGTGGTGGCCGGCGCTATTTTGGGATCTTCCCTGACGCTGACCCTGATGGCATGGGCCAGCCCCTCCCCCTCGACAGAAGAGACACGTCCACCGATGCCGGTAGCCTCCTCGGATGCAGAACGATGACCGCGTTACCGACCCCGCTGAAACAATATTTTGGTTACACCCTTATTGATGAGCTGGCAGCCCGACTGGGGATGTTATTCATGGATGAGACCTAAGGTTTTAGAAAATCGATCGTGTAGGGACTGACCCCTTTTGGATCGTGTGCGGCATGTTTTGTAATCGCTTTGGCGATCCGATCAAATTGATCCCCCGGAAAAGAATGAGGAACAATGAGTAATCCGAAGTGCCGGCGATGCTCGTTAAAGAATTGGACCGTCAACGTGATAAAGTCGTTTCTATTTCGGGTGATGAGACATCGGGCATGGGCAGAGGCATTTTCTAATTGTTCAAGGTCAGAGTGCCCAAGCATCTCCACATCATGAACACTGACCGCGTCTATCCCCTGTTTTTTCAGTATCTGCGCGATTTTAGGACTTAGGTCTTCGTCCAGATAATATTTCATGATCGACTGGAAGATAGGAAGGGGTGTCTTTGGTAAAGATGTTCCTCTGTCCACTTTTCGTTTTCGGCAATCAAGAGATCGACTTCTTCCGTGTAGAGATTGTAGTAACCGATGGCCGACTGAATTTGCTGGTCTGTCAGCCAGTGATAGGCTCGGTGAAGACGGCTTTTGTTTCTATTGACACCTTGATAAGCCGCTATCATCTCCCACACTTCAATTCCTGTCCCAGCGACCCTAGCCCTTCGACCGCGAATCCCTTCTGTAAAGATAATGCCTGGACAGCGATATATTTTTACAGCTTCTTCAAGAAGCGACTTGGCGATACTGGAGAAATCTTTTTGAGTTTCCTTGGCGATCTGGTCAATTTCTTTAAGAATATTTTCAGGGATTCGCAAACTTTTTTGAACAACAGCCATTCTTGACCTCCTTGTATGCTATTAAATTACATGAGAATACGACGTATGTCAAATTGACCTCTGACCAGGGATGGCAATAGACTGGCGACTCACCCTGAGACACGACAGACTGTTATTCAA
>CAZQIT010000141.1:0-2557 GCA_964592995.1 uncultured Nitrospirota bacterium
CAGTCTTTTAGCGCGGCTTGTCCCCAGCGGCGTCGAATTAATATGCCGGAGATGCAAGCGGATCGTGGTGGTGCCCATCACCTCCACGTAGGCAGATATTAAACACCCCAAGAAGAAGCGGCCAGCGGTTGAACACCCAGAGCCCGGCAACGAGCACTCTCTCGTTGTCCGGGCTTTTTTATTGTCGAGGCACACAGGAAAAGGAGACACCCATGAATAAAAGGCGTTTCCAGATGGCAAGAGAGATCAAGAAGACTGCCCTGTTGGCGGTTTGGATGGGGGTGGCCGTCGCGTGCATGGGACCTTCTCCAGGTTACACCCTTGAGAACGAGCAACCGCAGGTGGGTCAAACGCGCGTCTATTACATTGCGGCAGAACCGGTCGCATGGAATTATGCGCCGTTAAACCACGACCCGGTGTTTGATCAGCCGGTGCCAGCACCCTGGGGCGAAAGGCTGACCTATTCCAAAATTCGCTACATCGGCTACACCGACGCCACGTTTAGCACGCGCCTGCCGCAGGCCCTCTGGGCGGGCATTCTCGGCCCCACACTGCACGCCGTCGTGGGCGATATGCTGAAGGTCGTCTTTCTCAATAAGACCGATCGCCCCCTTTCCATGCACCCACACGGCGTGAAATACACCCCGGAAAACGAAGGGGCGCAGTACGAACCGGACGGGCGCTCGCGTGGCATTGCCCCACCGGGGAGTCGCATCACCTACACTTGGACGGCCGACAAAAATGCGGGGCCGGATCGAAATGGCCCCAGTTCAAAAGTCTGGCTTTATCACAGCCACGTCATGAGCGATGCGGAAATCTACAAAGGGCTGATCGGCACGATTGTCGTCACAGACCCGAAGCGCGCCCGTCCCGATGGCACACCCAGGGACGTCGATGTGGAATATACCGCCCTCTTCATGGTCTGGAACGAAAATTCGGACGACACACCCGATGCGCAGCGGGAAGGAAACCTGAAACATGCCATCAATGGCCTGTTCTTTGGAAACTTGCCGGGCATCGAAATGCGGCAGGGCCAGCGGGTGCGCTGGTATCTGATCGGCCTGGGCACGGAGGTGGACATGCACACCGTCCACTGGCATGGTGAAACCGTGCGTACCGAGCAGGGTGCCTCGACGGACGTGATCGAGCTGCTTCCCGCCTCCATGCGGGTCGTTGATATGCGGCCCGACAATCCCGGCGTCTGGTTGTTGCACTGTCACGTCGCCGATCACATGGACGGAGGGATGTACACCCGGTTTACGGTGGAGTAATGGCGTCTTTTTTTAAAAATAAGGGAGGATAACGATGAATCGTATGAACGAAAATATCTTGCTGGCCAGTTCCAATTTTGGATGTGTGGAGAAATGTCCCTGCCAGGGGTATGACGTGAGTCTGCCTCACCTGAAGCTCCACTTCAGCAAGGACGACTTTGCCTTGTTGTCTGGCCTAATTCGGCAGGCTAGGGAGATGGAATCCCTCTTTTTGTGTCAGGAGGGGGCATAGATGCCAAATGGTTTTAAAACGCTGGTGTCAAACCTGTTTTGCGATATTTCCAGATGCCGATGCGGTGTCTATTCCGTGCGGATCGAGAAAATGACGGTGCAACTGACGGCCTTGCAATTTTCTCAGATCGCGCGGGCGTTTAAGCTGGTTTGTGGCATGTCTGCCGTGTCTTCCGCAGAGGTGGAACCCCAAGAAACGGACTGTAGTGCACGGTCTCATCCCTCCGAGTATCCTGTCTCGCTCGGAGAAGAATTATCAAGACGGAAAACGGCGTGAAGCACAATGCGTCATGTGGATTCCGGTAGGCGACAATCAGAATGGATTCATCACGAAAAGGCCGCCGTGTCCCTTCGTATGGGGCGTTACAACGGCGGCCCTATAAGCACGGCATGAGGACAGCAGATTCCAGACCGTCGGCGTGATCGGGTTGGCGTTAGCCGATCCGATCACAAAAAGCGGGTCTATGTGGTTTCAAGTGGGTAAAATATCAATTTTTTGAGGTTTTTATATGAACAGTAACGTACTATTTGGTATGGCATTGGGGTTAGAGGCACCGTGGCAAATTAGCGACGTGTCCTTCGAGGCAGATGATCCAACAAGACGTGAGTTGCACTTGAAAATCGGGTTTGTCCGTGGAAGCAAGTTCAAAGACGAGGACGGGTTTGATTGTGCTATTCACGATACCGTTGAGCGCCAGTGGCAACACCTCAACTTCTTTGAACACCATAGTTTCTTGCATTGCAAAGTACCGCGCATCACCACCAGCAAAGGCAATGTGCAGACGGTCAGTGTGCCCTGGGCACGCGCAAACAGTGGCTTCACACTTTTATTTGAGGCATTTGCACTGGCCTTGATTGAACGCGAAATGCCTGTCAATCGAGTGGCTGAAATATTGCATGTCAACGCCCAGCGCATCTGGACCGTCTTTAATCACTGGGTTGGCGAGGCACGGGCGGCGGATGATCCGAGTGAAATCACACGCCTTGGCGTCGATGAGACCTCCAGCAAGAAAGGGCATTCCTACGTCACCATTGGGGTCGATTTGGATGTTTCA
>CAZQIT010000142.1:0-20252 GCA_964592995.1 uncultured Nitrospirota bacterium
CGCTGTTTTATGTCTTGGTCGTTCCCACGACGCATCCGACCTCCTTCTTCTTTGGCAACAAGGTCTTTGAAACCCACGCCAGAAAGACCGGCCTGGCCGACATGCCCCAGACGGGTGTCTATCCCGAAGCGCATTAACACATTGACATTACAGGCGGTCTATCTTAGGATAGGCGGGTTTCCAGTGGAGGGGGAAAGTGTCAGACTCACCGTTGCCGTCCAATTATCTGCCGGTTCTCATTTTTGCCGTCATTGCGTTTGGATTCGGCGCGGTCACGATTCTGGCGGGGAATCTGCTCCGCCCCCGGAGACCCTACACGGATAAGCTCTATCCCTACGAAAGTGGCATGCATCCCACCACCGATGCGCGACAGCGATTTCCGCTGCGCTACTACACGATTGCCATGCTTTTTGTGGTGTTCGACATCGAAGTGGTTTTTCTCTATCCGTGGGCCGTGGTGTTTAATCAGTTGGGACTGTTTGCCTTGGTCGAAATGACGGTTTTCCTTTCGGTGTTGCTGGTCGGCTACTTCTATGCCTGGAAGAAAGGGGCGTTGGAATGGGATTAATGGATCGACAGTTTGAAGCCAATGTCATGACCACTTCTCTGGACTCGGTGGTCAACTGGGCCAGAAAATCGGCTCTTTGGCCGATGACGTTCGGCCTGGCCTGTTGCGCAATTGAGATGATCGCCGCCGTCTCGTCCAAGTTTGATCTGGACCGGTTTGGCGCGGGGGTCTTTCGCGCCTCTCCCCGGCAATCCGACCTGATGATTGTCGCGGGAACGGTCTGCCGCAAGATGGCCCCCGTCATCCGCAGGATCTACGACCAGATGCCGGAACCCCGATACGTCATCTCCATGGGTTCCTGCGCGACCTCCGGAAATATCTACAACAGCTACAGCGTGGTGCAGGGAGTTGACCGTTTCGTGCCCGTCGACATCTATATTCCCGGCTGCCCGCCACGACCCGAAGCCCTGTTTGCGGGCATCCTGCGGCTTCAGGAAAAGATCATGCAGGAAAAAGTCTTCACGCGCTGAATCCTCGTTTAAAATGAATCCCATCGCTCAGAGGGTTTGCTCGCTGTTTCCGGAGGCTGTCGTCCGTGAAGCGCTGGGGGAGGTTTCGATCTCCGTCCGGCGTGAAGAAATCGGTGCCCTCTGTCGATTTCTTCACGACGATCCGCTCTTGGACTTTGACCACATCACCGATGTGACTGCAGTCGATTTTCCGAACGAAACGCCTCGCTTTGAAGTTGTCTACCACTTCTATTCCATTGAGAAGCGGCACCGCATTCGGGTGAAGGCGCGTGTTCCGGAAGCGGATTGTCACATCGACTCAATTTGCAACATTTGGCTCGGGGCGAATTTTCTGGAGCGGGAGGTCTATGACATGATGGGCATTACCTTCAATCACCATCCCGACCTGCGCCGGATCCTCATGACCGAAGAATATGATGAAGGTTTCCCCCTGCGTAAAGACTTCCCTGTTGAGGGAAAAGGCTGGCGGGACACCTTTGAGTTTATGCAGGGCTGAACACGATGTGGCAGGGAGACATGGAACCGATTCGCAAAGCCGCCCACCCGGAACAGGACATCCTTGATCATTACGGCGAGGAGGATCTGGGTGCCGCACCGACACCCGACGGAAAGATCAAGCGGGTGGAGGATATGTTGCTGAATATGGGACCACAGCATCCAGCGACGCACGGTGTTCTGCGCGTGGTTCTTGATCTGGAGGGAGAGACCATCGTCAAGGCCACGCCGCATCTGGGATATCTGCATCGCGGCGTCGAAAAGCTGTGCGAAAACTCCACCTATCCGCAAATCATCCCCCTCACCGACCGCCTTGACTATGTCTGTTCAATGACGAACAACTACGCCTATGTGCGTGCGGTGGAAAAACTGCTTCAGGTGAGCGTCCCCCTCCGTGCCGAATACATTCGGACGATGGTGGCCGAGATGCAGCGGATTGCCGGCCATCTCTTCTGGCTGGGGACGCAGGCGCTGGATATTGGCGCGATGACCGTTTTTTTCTACACCTTTCGTGAACGGGAGGTGCTGCTGGACCTCTTTGAGCTTCTCTGCGGCGCCCGTCTGACCATGAGCTATTACCGGATCGGCGGTGTGGATCGGGATATGACGCCGGAAATTGTAGATCGACTCTATCAGTTCCTTGCGACTTTTCCGGAAAAGGTGCGGGAATATAACACCCTTCTGGAGACCAATCGGATTTGGATCAGCCGGACGAAGGGGATTGCCGTTATTTCTGCAAAAGATGCGATCAACTTCGGCCTGACCGGGCCGGTGCTGCGCGGTTCCGGGGTGAATTACGACATCCGAAAAGTGGATCCCTACGGCGTTTATGATCGCCTGACATGGGAGGTGCCGCTTGGGAAAAATGGCGACACCTATGATCGTTATTGGATTCGGATTGAAGAGATGCTGCAGAGCGCCCGCATGATTCAGCAATGTCTTGATCAGTTGCCGGAAGGGGAGATTGCGGCCAATCTACCCAACATTACCTACCCGCCGCGCGATCAGGTGATGAACGACATGGAAAGCCTCATCCACCATTTTATGATCGCCACGCGCGGCTTTGATGTGCCGGCAGGGGAAATCTACTGCGCCACCGAAGTGCCGAAGGGAGAGCTGGGTTTTTACATTGTCAGTCAGGGGGGAAACAAGCCCTATCGCTGTCGGATTCGTCCCCCCTCTTTCATTCACATGGGGGCGTTCGATCATATGGCGCGCGGTTATATGATCGCCGACATTGTCACGATCTTTGGCACTTACGACATCGTCATGGGCGAGTGTGACCGGTGACAGATGCGGGCATCTCCCCCACACCCATAAATCGTCTGTTTCCGGGGGCTTGCTTAGGGCATGGATTCACTGCTATACTCCGAAACTTCGATTGTGCCTCACCGTGTAAACCGTAAAATAATTTGATTTTTGGGGCTATTTTTGAGGGTCTTTTCCTGCCTGCAGTAATGACGGAGAGCAATTGTCATGCGCGATATCATTACAATGTCTTGTACCGATTGCAAAAAGCGAAACTACACCACCACAAAAAACAAGAGAAATACGCCGGATCGTATTGCGCTTAAAAAGTATTGCGGCGCTTGCCGGAAACATACCCCACATAAAGAAGTGAAGTAGGTCGGGCCTGTGGCTGGCGAAGATATTGAATAATCCAGTAGCTCCGACTGGTTAGAGCGTTTTGGGGACGATCTAACGGGACACCTTTGAAGTGGTCTTGAGTAGGCCAGTAGCTCCAACTGGTTAGAGCGGCGGTCTCCAAAACCGCATGTTGTGGGTTCGAATCCCTCCTGGCCTGCCAAAAGTGTGCCCGTCACTTTGTGATCGCTTCTGGAGAGTGGGATAACGATGTTTAAGAAATGGTTCCGTTCTGCGGCCGGTTTTTTCAAGGACGTGAAAACAGAATTAGGGAAAGTGAGCTTTCCGAACAAGGATGAGACGATCGGCGCCGCAACCGTGGTGGTGATCTTTACGGTCATTGTTTCCATTTTTCTGTTTCTGGTCGATACGATTCTGGTGCGACTGTTGCGTCTGGTGGTCTAAATCTCGGGGAGAGTGGGGTTCATGGAGAAGAAGTGGTACGTTGTTCATACCTATTCCGGATTTGAAAACAGGGTGAAGGCTAACCTTGAGGAACGGGTCAAAACCCTAGGATTGGAGGACCGGATCGGGAAGCTCCTGATTCCAACCGAGGAGGTGACCGAAATTAAGGACGGAAAGAAGCGGGCCACCACGAAAAAAATTTTTCCGGGTTATGTTCTGGTCGAAATGGTGTTGGACCACGATTTACAGCAATTGGTGCGAAATACCCCGAAAGTGACGGGGTTTCTGGGGGGCGGGGATGCGCCTTCTCCCTTGAGCGCGCAGGAAGTGACGGCGCTGTTTAAGCAAATGGACGAAGGGGTCGTTGCGCAACGGGATAAAAACCAGTTCGAGCAAGGGGATGCTGTGCGTATCATTGACGGACCCTTTTTGGGATTCAGCGGGGTGGTGAATGAAGTGCATGCTCCGCATCATAAAGTAAAGGTGCTGGTCAGCATTTTTGGACGCTCCACGCCGGTGGAGTTGAGTTTTCTCCAGGTTGAGAAAAATTGAAAATTGAGGACTGAAAATGGCAAAACAGATCAATGCAATCGTAAAACTTCAGATACCGGCGGGGAAGGCCAATCCGGCTCCCCCCGTCGGACCGGCGTTGGGGCAACACGGCGTCAATATCATGGAGTTTTGTAAGGCGTTCAATGCCAAAACACAGGGACAGGAAGGAACGATCTTTCCGGCCCTGATTACCGTTTATTCAGACCGAACCTTCACGTTTGTCATCAAAAGCCCTCCGGCGGCGGAACTGCTTAAAAAAGCGGCGGGCATTATCAAGGGGTCTGCGGTGCCTCACAAGGAGAAGGTGGGCAAAGTGACCCTTGCGCAGGTACGGGAAATTGCGGCGGCCAAAATGCAGGACCTCAACGCCATTGACTTGGAGGGGGCCTCTCGCATTATTTCGGGCACGGCTAGGAGTATGGGGATTCAGGTCGAATAGCGATTGGCAGGGGATCATCATGGGGAAAAAATATAACGCGGCCAGGGCCAGAGTAGAGCCAAAAATGTATGGCATGGATGAGGCGCTTGTGCTGGTCAAGCAGATTCATTGCGCGAAGTTTGATGAGAGCGTTGATCTGGCGATGCGTTTGGGGGTGGACCCGAAGCAGTCCGACCAGATGGTGAGAGGTTCCGTCCTCCTGCCGCATGGAACGGGCAAAAAAGTCCGTATTTTGGTCTTCGCCAAGGGCGAGAAGGAAAAAGAGGCCACGCAGTCGGGTGCGGATTATGTCGGCATGGATGACTTCATTGAAAAGATTAACAAGGGCTGGCTGGACTTTGACGTGGTGGTGGCGACCCCTGATTTGATGGGTTCGGTTGGAAAATTGGGGAAGATTCTGGGCCCTCGGGGGCTGATGCCCAACCCCAAAACGGGAACGGTTACCTTTGAGGTGGGCCGGGCGATCAGGGAAATCCGTCAGGGGAGGGTGGAATATCGTACCGATAAGGGGGCCATTGTGCATGTCTCCATCGGGCGCGTTTCGTTCTCGGCGGAACAGCTCTCTCTGAATGCCGCTGCGGTCATTGAGTCGATCCTGCGGGCCAAACCCGCCACTTCAAAAGGGAAGTATGTTCGGCGCGTGACCCTCTCTTCCACGATGGGCCCGGGCATTGCGATTGATTCGGCGGGCTTTCACGAAAGGGCTGCCGCATAGGTAAACGAGATTATAAAGAATACTGGAGTCGTACGGATGAAAAAAGATGAAAAGGGCATTGAGGTTTCAAGCTTGAGGGAGCGTTTTCTGCAAGCGAAAGTCGTCATCCTGGCAGAGTTCTCCGGCATGAGCGTGGCCGATATCAGTGAAGTGAAGAAAGCGCTGCGTGCGGCCCAGGGGGAGTTGAGAGTCGTTAAAAACACGATGGCCATCCGGGCGGCGTCCGGCACCCGAGTGCAAGGGATCAGCGCACATTTCAACGGCTCGACCGCCGTGGCGTTGGGCTACGCCGATCCTGTTTCTCCGACCAAAGCCATGTGGAATCTCGGTGAAAAACAGAAGAAGTTGAAGCTCAAGGCCGGGGTGGTGGAAGGCCAGGTCATCGACTTGGATGGGATCAGGCGGGTGGCTGCGCTCCCGTCCAAGGGAGTGCTGCAAAGTCAGTTGGTGGGCAGACTCAAAGCCCCCATTTATGGTTTTGCAGCGGGACTCAACGGCATTCTGAACAAGTTTGCCAGAACACTTCAGGCTGTGCATGAACAACGACAGGGGTCGCCATAACAGAAATGCGGTTCAGGGCAGGGCGATGGCATATCAACCGAGCAACCTAAGAGGAGAAAAGGGCAGAAAATGGAAAACGCAGACGCAATAGTGGAAATGGGCTTGACGAACGAACAAATTCTGAAGGCTGTGGAGACGATGTCGGTTCTTCAATTAGCCGATCTGGTGAAAATGGTGGAGTCGCGCTTCGGTGTGAGTGCTGCAGCGACTGTGGCCGTGGCCGCAGCCACCGCTTCCGATGGAGGCCAGAAGGCTGCCGTAGTCGAAGAGAAGACGGCCTTTGATGTGATCCTGATGGGTGTCGGAGAGAAGAAGATACAGGTGATCAAGGTGGTTCGGGAGTTGACGAGCCTGGGCCTGAAAGAGGCCAAAGATCTGGTGGACGGGGCGCCCAAGCCGGTCAAAACTGGCGTGACCAAAGATGAGGCGGAATCCATGCGGAAAAAGCTGGAGGAGGTCGGCGCCAAGGTTGAAATCCAGTAGGTGGGTCATACCGGAGGCCGCTCACACTGTTCCAGAATGCTGTGAGCGTCTGCGTTGAGCGGTCACCCAGGGGAGAGAGATGGCAAAACAGGTAACACACGGCAGAGAACGGGAAGACTTTTCAAAGATCGGTGCTCAGATCAGGATTCCGAATCTGTTGGCGGTGCAGCGGCAGTCCTACGAGCGGTTCCTGCAGCGGGATGTGTCTCCGGAGAAACGGGAAGATACAGGTCTGCAGGCGGCCTTTACCAGCGTTCTTCCGATTACCGACTACAACGAAATGGCTAATCTGGAGTTTATGGACTATGCCATCGGCCATCCTCGGTATGACGTGCATGAATGTTTGGAACGCGGGATGACCTATGCGGCACCGCTGAAAATCCGTGTGCGCCTGGTCATTTGGGACAAGGAAAACAAGAGCTCTAAAAAAAGTGCGCCGGATGTGCGGGAACAGCGGGAGCAGGAGATCTACATCGGAGAGCTCCCGATCATGACCGAGAAGGGGACGTTTCTGGTGAATGGAACGGAGCGGGTGGTGGTCAGCCAGCTTCAACGCTCTCCGGGTGCCACCTTCTCGCACGATAAAGGAAAGACGCATCCCAGTGGGAAGGTGCTCTATTCGGCGCGCATTATCCCTTATCGTGGTTCCTGGCTGGACTTCGAATTTGATATTAAAGACATTCTGCATGTTCGGATTGACCGCAAGCGGAAATTGACGGCGACCACCTTTTTGAAGGCCTTTATCCAAGAGGAGAAGACTCCGGAGGGGAAGCGATATTTTTTGGCAGACCGGGGCGGGAATGTCTACGGCGGAACCGTCGATGAAGTTATCCTGAAGCTTTTTTATCCCGTTGAGGAAGTCCGCGTTTCGGAAGGCGAGTTTTTCAGAAAACTGGACCCCGAAATTCATGCGGGCATTAAAATCTCCGGTGAATCAAGATTGGGGAAAACCAAGGATCCCCTGCTTAAAGAGGGGGGGAAACTGACGAAGGGGGCCATCCGGAAGATGCGGGCGGAGGGCATACAGGAGGTCGTCTATCCGAGAGAGGAACTGATCGGACGGGCGGTCATCAACGATGTGATTCATCCCCAGACCGGAGAGATTTTACTGGAGAGCACCCATCCGCTGACCGAAGCGGTTCTTTCGCAGATACTCGACGCGGGCGTTTCTGAAATTCGCGTGCTCTACGTGGACAATATCAATGTTCTGCCCGTGATCTATAACACCCTCGCGGCAGAAAAAGTGGCTTCTCCGGAAGAGGCGATGGTCGGCATCTTTCGTCGAATTCGTCCCGGAGAGACGCCCAGCATCGGTATGGCGAAAGTTCTTTTTGAGGGCCTCTTTTTTAACCCCAAGCGATATGACCTCTCTCCCGTGGGACGCCTCAAGATCAATAAACGGCTCGGTCTGACACTTCCGATGGCGCAGCGAACCCTCACGCCGCAGGATGTGGTCGCTGTGGTGCGGTACATCATTGATTTAAAAGCGGGTCGGGGAGACATCGAAGATGTGGACCATCTGGGGAATCGTCGCATCCGCGCCGTGGGCGAGCTTTTGGAAAATCAATGCCGGGTGGGCTTGGTGCGAATGGAGCGCACGATTAAAGAGCGGATGAACCTGCTCGACTTCGAGACGGTCCTTCCACATGACCTGATCAACGCCAAACCGCTGATTGCTGTCATCAAGGAGTTCTTCGGAAGCAGCCAGCTTTCCCAATTTATGGATCAGACCAATCCCCTTGCGGAGATCACGCACAAGCGTCGTTTGTCGGCGCTGGGACCGGGCGGACTGACGCGCGAACGTGCAGGCTTTGAAGTGCGGGATGTGCATGCCAGTCATTACGGCCGCATCTGCCCCATCGAAACCCCTGAAGGCCCCAATATCGGTCTCATCACCTCTTTAGCGACTTACTCCCGCGTTAACGAATACGGCTTTATTGAGTCTCCCTATCGCAAGGTTGTCCATGGACAGGTTACGGAGGAAATTGATTATATCTCGGCCATTGACGGTGATAAACAGGTCGTTGCACTGGCCCATACGCCGTTGGACGAACGGGGTAAAATGACTGCAGAACAGATTACCGTGCGCTTTTCTGGGGAATTCGCCATGAAACCTGCGGATGCGGTCACCTACATGGAGGTCTCCCCTCAACAAATTGTGAGCGTGGCCACGGCCCTGATTCCATTTCTTGAACATGATGACGCCAATCGCGCCCTAATGGGTTCCAATATGCAGCGTCAGGCGGTTCCCTTGATTCAGACAGAGGCGCCGCTGGTGGGAACCGGCATGGAAGCGGTCGTCGCACGGGATTCCGGTTATGCTGTCTTGGCCAAACGGGAGGGGATTGTTGAAAGTGTGGACTGGAACCGAATCTCGGTGAAGGTGGAGGTGATGAAAAAGAGTAAGGCGTCCAGAGGTGTGCCCGAGTCCGATGTGGCCATGGATGTCTATCGCCTGACCAAGTTTCAGCGGTCGAATCAGACGACCTGCATCAATCAAAGGGCGGTCGTCACAGCGGGACAGCGGGTAAAAGTGGGCGATCTCCTGGCGGACGGCCCTGCCATTGATCGGGGCGAGCTGGCGCTGGGGCGGAATGTGCTGGCCGCTTTTATGCCGTGGGGGGGATACAACTTTGAAGACGCGATTCTGGTGTCCGAAAAGTTAGTCAAAAAGGATATCTTTACGTCGATTCATATCGAAGAGTTTTCGCTGGAGGCGCGGGACACCAAGCTGGGCAAAGAAGAGATGACGCGGGATATTCCCAACGTGGGCGAAGAGGCCCTGGGTAATTTGGATGAATCCGGAATCGTCTGGGTTGGTGCGGAGGTCAGGCCCGGCGATATTCTGGTCGGGAAGGTCACTCCGAAGGGCGAGACCCAACTCACCCCCGAAGAGAAACTGCTCAGGGCGATCTTTGGCGAAAAAGCAGGGGATGTCAAGGACGCATCGCTCTACGTTCCACCGGGGATTGAGGGGACCGTGGTCGACGTCAAGATTTTCTCCAGAAAAAGCGTTGACCGGAGTGAACATCTGGAGGATACCGAAAGTCGGGATGTCGTTCAACTTCATCGGGATCACCAAGATGAATTGCGGATCATGGAGGAAGAGCGGTACAAAAAGACCCGCAGACTCCTCCTGGGTCGTCTGGTTGGCAACGATATTGTGGATCCGGGGTCGGGCGATAGCGTTCTGAAGAAAAAGAAAGAAATCACCAAAGAGATATTGGATCGCATTCCGGACGCAGGCCTGAAACATGTCTTCCTGAACGATCCGGAGGACCAGGAGAAGATTACCCGGATTGAGGCCTTCACTAAGGAACAGGTGGATATCCTCCAGACCATCTATGACGAGCGGGTGGGACGTCTGAAACGGGGAGATGAACTCCCGCCGGGTGTCATTAAAATGGTGAAGGTCTTTGTCGCCATGAAGCGCAAACTTCAGGTGGGAGACAAGATGGCGGGCCGTCACGGTAACAAGGGGGTGGTTTCCATCGTCCTTCCGGAAGAAGAGATGCCCTACTTGCCAGATGGCACGCCTGTGGATGTGGTGCTCAACCCATTGGGCGTCCCCTCCCGCATGAATGTGGGACAAATTCTGGAAACCCATCTGGGATGGGCTGCAAATACCCTGGGTATCCATGTGGCCACGCCGGTCTTCGACGGTGCCACGGAGGCGGAAATCAAGGGGATGCTTCAGCGGGCCAATCTTCCGGTGAGCGGACAGACGACCCTTTACGATGGCAAGACGGGAGACCCCTTTGATCGTCCGGTGACGGTCGGGTATATGTATCTGATGAAACTCCACCACTTGGTTGATGACAAGATTCATGCCCGATCCATCGGTCCCTATTCGTTGGTGACGCAGCAGCCGCTGGGCGGCAAGGCCCAATTTGGGGGACAGCGGTTGGGTGAAATGGAAGTCTGGGCGCTTCAGGCCTACGGCGCGGCTTCGATCCTCCAGGAGTTCCTGACGGTCAAATCGGATGATGTGTCGGGTCGTTCCCGTATCTACGAGTCCATCGTCAAGGGGGCCTGTTTTCTGGAGCCGGGGCTTCCGGAGTCGTTTAATGTGCTGATCAAGGAACTTCAGAGCCTGGCGCTGGATGTGGAGCTGAGCAAAACAGCTAAAATCAAAGGAGATGGGGTTTGATGGAAACGGCGCGAATGGAAGTGGCCAGTGCCCTTCCGGGTAAGGTCAAAGACACGACCTCTTTTGACGCCATCCGGATTCGGATGGCGTCTCCGGAGACGATTCGTTCCTGGTCCTACGGCGAAGTCAAAAAGCCAGAGACGATCAATTATCGTTCCTTCAAGCCGGAGCGGGATGGTCTTTTCTGCGCCCGCATCTTCGGGCCGATCAAAGACTGGGAATGCAACTGCGGAAAATACAAGCGGATGAAGCATCGTGGCATCATCTGCGATAAATGTGGCGTGGAGGTGATCCAGGCCAAGGTGCGCCGTGAACGGATGGGGCATATCGAATTGGCCGCTCCGGTGGCCCATATCTGGTTCTTGAAAGGGGTGCCCAGCCGGATTGGCGCGTTTCTGGATATGACCCTGAAACAATTGGAACGGATTCTTTATTTTGAAAACTACGTGGTGATCGACCCCAAAGCGACGGAGTTGGAATCACAGGCCCTGCTCACGGAAGAGGAGTACCGCGCCCTGGTGGACGAACAGGGTCCCCATGCGTTCCGTGCCGGAATTGGCGCGGAAGCGATTCGGGAACTTCTGAAAAAAGTGGACATGAATACCCTCTGGGATGAGTTGCATGTCAAAATCTCAGAGACCAACTCTGCGGCCACCAAAAAGAAGCTGACCAAACGGTTGCGGGTGGTTGAACTGTTCCGAAAGTCGGGAAATCGTCCGGAATGGATGGTTCTGGATGTGATTCCGGTGCTCCCTCCGGAGTTGCGTCCCCTGGTGCCGCTGGATGGTGGACGGTTTGCCACCTCCGACCTCAACGATCTCTATCGTCGCGTGATTAACCGAAATAATCGCCTGAAGCGGCTGATGGAGTTAAACACGCCTGCTGTGATTATCCGAAATGAAAATCGGATGTTACAGGAAGCGGTGGATGCCCTCTTCGATAATGGTCGAAGGGGTCGGGCGATTCGTGGCTCCAACAAGCGCCCGCTCAAATCGCTTTCCGATATGCTCAAGGGAAAACAGGGCCGTTTCCGGCAGAACCTGCTGGGAAAACGGGTCGACTATTCCGGACGTTCCGTGATCGTGGTTGGGCCGGAGCTGAAACTGCATCAGTGCGGCCTGCCCAAGAAAATGGCCCTGGAATTGTTTAAGCCGTTCATCTTTCAGAAATTGGAAGAACGGGGTCATGTGGTCACCATCAAGAGCGCCAAAAAGATGGTCGAAAAAGAGGGGCCGGAGGTTTGGGACGTGCTGGATGAGGTCGTCCGCGAACACCCTGTGCTGCTCAATCGTGCGCCGACGTTGCACCGTCTGGGCATTCAGGCATTCGACCCGATATTGGTAGAGGGGAAGGCCATCCGGCTGCATCCGCTGGTCTGTGCCATCTTCAATGCGGACTTCGATGGCGATCAGATGGCGTTTCACATCCCGATCTCGGTGGAGGCCCAGGTCGAGGCGCGCGTCCTCATGATGTCGATCAACAACCTGATTTCTCCGGCAAACGGGAAGCCGGTCATGATTCCTTCGCAGGACATGATTTTGGGTTGCTACTGGTTAACCAAAGAAAGAGCGGGCCTGAAGGGGGAGGGGAAAATATTCTCCAATGCCGCCGAAGTGCGCATTGCCTATGACCAGCGTGCGGTTGAGACGCACAGTCGCATCAAAGTGCGAATTGCGGGACAACAGGTTGAAACCACTGTGGGACGGGTGATCCTCAGCGAAATTCTTCCGCCCCAGATTGATTTTTCGGCGGTGAACAAAGTCATGAACAAAAAAGAGATGGGCAAGCTGATCGACAAGGTCTACCGCGAAGTCGGTCCCCAGGAAACCGTCGGCCTGCTGGATCGTGTCAAGGCGCTGGGATATCAATATGCCACGCAGGCGGGTATTTCTATCTGTGTGGATGATATGCGCATCCCGACCAAAAAAGGGGAGATGATCCGCAAGGCGGAGAAAGAGGTTTCGGAAATTGAAAAACAATACGCAGACGGGCTGATCACCGACGGGGAGCGCTATAACAAGGTGGTGGATATTTGGGCGCATCTGGGTGAGAATGTCGCTGGCGAGATGATGAAAGAGATGGCACGGGACGAAGAGAGTGTCCGGCAGGGAACCGCCCGTGGTGCTGTTCAATTTAATTCCATTTACATGATGGCCGATTCGGGTGCCCGTGGATCGGCGCAGCAGATTCGGCAGTTGGGTGGAATGCGGGGCCTGATGGCCAAACCTTCGGGAGAGATCATTGAGACCCCGATTACGGCCAATTTCCGGGAAGGACTCACCGTTGCCCAGTACTTTATTTCCACCCACGGCGCTCGAAAAGGTCTGGCTGATACCGCCCTAAAGACGGCCAACTCCGGCTATCTGACCCGACGACTGGTGGATGTGGCGCAGGATGTCATTATCAACGAACAGGATTGCCATTCTCCGGACGGCATTCTCGTCATGGCCTTGGTTGAGGGGGGGGAAGTGGTTCAGCCGCTGGAGGAGCGCATCCTGGGAAGGGTGACGGCGGAGGAAATTCAGGACCCCATTACGGGAGCGGTACTCGCCACATCGGATGACGAGTTGGATGAAGCCAGGACGCAGGCGATTGTGGAAGCCGGTATCGACAAGGTCCGAATCCGATCTGTCCTGACCTGCCAGACGCGCCGGGGTGTTTGCGCAAAGTGCTATGGCCGAGATCTGTCTCGTGGAAAATTAATTGAAATCGGTGAAGCGGTCGGTGTCATTGCCGCACAGTCGATTGGGGAGCCAGGCACCCAGTTGACGATGCGCACGTTTCATATCGGCGGCACCGCAAGCAAGGTCATTGCGCAGACTGTCTTGGAGGCGAAAACGGGCGGCGTCCTGAAATATCTCAACCTCAACACCGTCCAAAACAAGGATGGCGACAGGGTTGTCATGAATCGCAATGGTCGGATTGCTGTTTGCGACGATGTCGGGCGTGAAAAAGAAAAATATTCGGTCGTCTATGGCGCCAAAATCAAGGTCGAAAACGAGGGGCGCGTGGAGATTGGGCAGAAACTTATTGAGTGGGATCCCTACTCCATCTCCATCCTGACCGAAGCGGGTGGAAAAGTGGCCTTTGGAGACATCGTTGAAGGCCAGACGATGCGCGAAGAAGTGGACGAAGTGACGGGGCTTTCCAGAAGGGTGATCGTGGACTATGCGGCGGCCAATCTCCGTCCGCGTATTTCAATCAAGGATGAGGCTGGAAAGACGGCCCGCATTCGGCAGTCGACCACCGTCGCGCGCTATCTTCTGCCTGCGGGCGCGCATATCCTGGTCGAAAAAGGGCAGATCGTCCATCCCGGTGATGTGTTGGCGAAACTCCCCCGCGAGACGACGAAGACGAAAGATATTACGGGGGGTCTGCCCCGCGTGGCGGAGTTATTCGAAGCCCGAAAACCGAAAGAGCATGCCGTGATCTCCGAGATTGACGGAACGGTGGAATATGGTGGGTTTGTCAAGGGGATGCGGAAGGTCATCGTCAAGAATGACATGGGGGACAATCGGGAGTATTTTATTCCGAAAGGGAAGCATGTCAACGTCCACGAGGAAGACTGGGTACATGCCGGAGAGCTGTTGATGGATGGATCGGCCAATCCGCACGACATTCTGGACGTACTCGGCCCGAAAGAGCTTCAGAAATATCTGGTGGATGAGGTGCAGCAGGTCTATCGCCTGCAGGGGGTTTCCATCCACGATAAACATATCGAAGTGATCGTCCGTCAGATGCTCCGAAAGGTCCGGATCGAAAGTCCGGGTGATACCGATTTTCTCATCGGCGCGCAGGTCGACAAATTTGTCTTCTCCGACGCCAACGAAAAGGCCACTGCCAAGGGGGGACAGCCCGCGATCGGCAAGCCGATCCTGCTGGGTATCACCAAAGCGGCCCTCTCAACCGACAGCTTTATTTCCGCCGCCTCCTTCCAGGAAACCACACGGGTCCTGACCGAAGCGGCCATCAGCGGAAGATCGGACGACCTGGTGGGTCTTAAAGAAAATGTCATCGTGGGACGTCTGATTCCTGCGGGGACCGGTCTTGCATACTATCGCAACGTTTACGGAAGAGCGCCCGTCGAAAAGGCCGTCCGAGCAGGTGAAGAGGATGCACAGGCGGCGGTCTCCTCCGAAGTCGAAGCGGTGGCGTAAGGTGTACCGCAGCCCCTAGTGTTTAATTTCATAAATGAGCGATTGTATTCTGTTCCTCGTCCCACCACTACCTCCCCTTGCCCCTCCTTGTAAAGGAGGGGATTCCTCCCCTTTGCAAGGGGAGGTGAGGAGGGGTAGAAAGTATCGCAAACTTTTGCAACTAAACACGAGTATAACGTTTCAGTAAAACATACACATATCCCGTTCACCCTGAGCTTGTCGAAGGGTGAACTATTTCAATGGGTTCCGTTCATGGTTCGACAAGCTCACCACGAACGGTGTGTGTACAGATTGATGAAACGCTATACTAGGGATTCACCCGGCTGTTATCGCCCTCGAAAAGCGTCTCGTCAAATTTCAGGCGGAGGCGCAGGTACGGACCCGATTGCGTATCCCCTTCCGGCGCCAGGTCATCGTCCTCATAGCCGAAGAAGTTGTAACCCCCCGAAAGCCAGAGGTCCGATCCGACCAGATAGCCCAGTTCCACTCCCAAGCCATACTGACGGCCCCCACCCTGACCGATCAATATGCTGCTCATCAGGCCCATGTCCCAGCGCTCGGTCAGGTCATAGGTGGCCCGCACGCCCACCAGATGTGCGGCATATTTGCTGGTCAACGTCGCACGGTCTTCCACCCACTTGCCCGCATAACGCCCGCTTAGGACAAACGGCCGAGAGGGTTGATAGTTGACATGTGCCGAAAAGATATTCAAGTCGCGCACAAAACCAGTCGTCTCCCGAATATTGCGGTGCTCGGCGCGGGCCAAGCCACTGAGGCGGTTCGTGTCGGTGTCGCGATAGGCCGCTCCAATCTGCAAGCCCGTCTCCGTCCGTGTCTGGCCCGTCGCCTGATCCTCTTGCGTATACAGGGCGCGGCCCAATCCCGTCCAGTCCCGATTGACTTTATAGGCAAGACCGAGGGTGGAAAGCCACGTGTCTGCCGTGGTGCTCCACCGGCGCTCCAGACGACCCGTCCCTTTCCAGAGTGGATTCGCGGTATATTCCAATCCCCCCGCAGCCGACATTGACTTATTCTTCCCATCACTGCCAAAGGGCTGAACCCGTTCAAACGTAGTATTGATCCGCACCCCTTCCATTACGTTCCAGAGATTTCTCAATCCAATTGCGGCCTCTGCATCCCGTCCCGAAATCGAATCGCGCACCCGATACTCATTGAAGAGTTGTCCATCCTTCATATAGGTCGTGTCCAGACCCACCACAGTCTGGTTCTGCTGTTGCTGCGTATTCAGCGCAAACTGCCCACTGAGGCTGGAGACAAATTCATGTCGCACATACAGTCTGCCGCGATCGGTGAACCGATATTCCCCTCCCGCCGCCAACACCTTTTTCTCGGCATTCTTGACGGCCTGCTCATATTCCACATACAGGGTCACTTCCGGGTGGTTCGGCGCCTGCACACTAACCTTGACGCCGACGCTGGTGGTGGAATTGGGCGTCGTCCCCACGCTGCTGCTCTGCGCAGGGGACGCTGTTTCGTCACTGTGTCGCGCCCGCAATTGGAGTTGCACGGAGTCGCCAAGTTTTCGCTCAAGGGCGCCCAGAATGCCCCACCGCCGCCCCGCATTGCTCAAGTCTTCGGTCCAACGCCCCTCGGTCGTCAGGCGCGTCTTCTCATCCAGCCGATACCCCAGTTTTATATCGCCTTCCACCCGTCCGCTGCTCAAGCCCCCGGACGTATTCGAGAACGCCGCATCGGTCTTCCCATACCGAGCATTGACATTCATCCCCTCCTCTTCGTGGCGCCATTCTACAATCCAGGCACTTCCATTTTTATGTGATGAAACGATACCGGTCGGGTCGATGGCCTTTAGATCGCTCCAGGCCATCTGGGCCGTCAATTTGTTTCGCTCGGACAACTGAACGACCGCATTCACACTCATCAAACGATAGGGCGCTGCGGGATTTTTATCGTCCGCGACGCTGGCCCCAATCGTGAAGCGCTCCGTCACCTTCAGATGGGCATCCCCGCCCACAATCCAGAACCGCTCTCCCCCCGATTCGACTTCGTACGTGACGCGGATGAAAATCGGGTTTAGCTCTGCATCTAAGCTGGGCTGCGGCGCACGGAAGAAAATGCGCGCCTCAATCTGCTCCGCCCCGTCCGCCGAAAGCCGCGTGACGCGCTCCACCACATAGTCGGAAAACCGCGCCTTGACCGTGGCGCTGAGTACCACATCTGGCTGATTCCGATCTCTGACCACGATCTCAACCTTCTCGCTGTTTTCAAGCAGCGCGTTATTGCTCAACGGATAAGGCCCGCTGATTCCCATTCCGCGAAACTCGTCAATTTCCTGGCGCGCATCGGTATGGCTGGCGTAAACATTGGCCGTCACCTGATCCGTTTGATAGTGCTCCTTGATCCCCGTCAGACTCCGGCTGTAGTTCCCCAACGCCATCCCTGTCTGCCCCACCCCTCCGGTATCTTGTGTATTGTAATCGCCGTAAAGCAGATATGATTTTTCTTGATCAATCCGGACATATAACCTGCCGGTGGATTGAGCGTCAAATCCGCGCACAGACGAATCGCCGTAGACCGGATAGAACTGGTCCGGTTGAATATCACGGAACAAGCGATCCTTGACGTCCTTGTTGGAATCGTAGGCCAGCGTCAGCAGGTAGGCCCCCTGCACCTTGCCCTTCAGGAAAACCGCCGCGCGTCCCCGCGTCGAAGTCGCATCGCTGCTGCCCGAAAGCCTGGCCAGCTCTTCTTCAAATCCGTCATTGCGCCGCACCGGCAAGAGATTGCCACGAGACAGTTTGCTGAAGTTCACCACCCCTTCCACAATACCGGCGGCAAGCATGGGACGCAGGTCTGGCTGGAAAAACAGGATGGCCTCGGCGACATTCCGTCCGCTGGAAGCGGTGATTTTCACCTCACCTGGCGACTGCGGCCCCAGCAACAGATAGGTCGCTTCCCCCTCTTCGATGAAGAGTTGAACCCCCGGTTCCACCGGATCCAGGTCTTCGATCTCCCACCGACCATGACTGGCCTCCAGTGTCAGCGATCTCCTGGCAGGCACTGGCAGCCCCTCCGCATCTTCAATCCGAACCTTGACGCGAGCGGGCGTCTGTCCGTCCGCGATAGCGTCACCTGGCACAATAATCCGGATATGATCCATGTCGCCGGGGGCCATCACCCGAATCTGCACCGACCCCATCACGTTATCGTGCGCATCCACCTGCGAAAGGACCATGAGATTTTCCCCAGGCTTGAAATTAACCCCGATATATTCCCACGCCTGCAATTGTTTATCCTGGAGCGCACTCCGCTTCCCAACCCGCTTCTCCGGCACGACATCGCCGTTGACCTCAAGACGCAGCTTGCCATCGGAGGCCCCCTTCACGCGAACCCTGATACGTGAATCAGGTAGCGTTATTCCATCCGAAAGACCGATAAATCCAAGCGTATTATCCATGTTCAGGATGACGGTCTCCAGTCCTTCCTCGTGTTCCGCCGGACGCAGCGCACCCACAGAAGACACCGGTGCATGCACGGACATCGCCTCTTTCGGCAATGTCGCTTCTGAATAGGGCTGCGGCACCCCCAGATATCCACTGGCAGACAGGGCGCGAGGATCCTGACCGCTGCCGCTGGTCTGCACCCCGGAGAGCAGCGGAGACTTGATGCTTCGATCCACCTCCGCGCCAAAGACCAGGCCCTGCGCCCGACGCAGATTAACCGCCTCTTTCACCGATGCCGTGCAACCATCCACCACAAAATCGGCCCGGTGCAGTTCGCCCTTCTTCAGATCGACAAAACGGCTGTCCGGATTTCCCGCATGGCGGTTGGACGAGTAGGCCAGTTGCGCCCCTGCAGGCAGCGTGGTACTGTCCACTTTGAGGACGTGCGTCATCGGTCGAACCCCGTAGAGGCTGTACTTCCCTTCGGAATCCGAGATCACAAACGTGCCATCTTCCAAATACATCCGAACACCGGGAATGCCCATCTCTTCCACATCTTGAACAAGGTTTTCATTGCAATCCACAAACACCTTGCCCGCAATGTAGGTGCGGTCGTCAAACACCCCCCCCCGCACCCGAACCGTCGCACTGGCAAAAGGCGAACAGATGCTGGCGCCGGGAGGACAATCCGCGCCCCCTTCCGGATCAACACCGCTGGGGCTGCTGGCCTGCGCCCGATTGGTGCCGTCACCCAGCATGGCCCCCACCCCGATGCCCACCCGATAGGTCAATGTCACCTCCTCCTTGTCGGCCAGGGTGCCGATCATGAAGGTCAACTCCGGACCCACACCCCCATCCGGATCAAATGGGATGGAACGGAGTCGCGCGCTCCCCTTCTGATAGGCAAACCCCACCGGCAGGATGTCCGAAAGCTTCACGTCGGCCAGGGCAACGCCGGTGGTGCTGCTGATCGTTACCGTATAGTCCACAAAGTCGCCAATCTCCGCCGTACTGCGCGACACGTTTTTCTTCACCAGCAGTCCGGAAAGAGGCCGATCCAGCGGTATATCCAGCGCCACCTTTTCTGCGTCGCTCGGCACCACAAAGGGCTTGTTATAAGAACCCAATGGATCGATGTCATGTCCCGCTGGCAATGCCCCAGGAAGCACCTTTGACGGGAAGGTGTAGCCCGGCGGCAGTGTCGTCACATCAATGCGATAGGTGCTGGGATGTACGCTTGGAAAATTAAAGCGGCCGTTAGCGTCGGTTATGACGGTCGCCGAAAGGGGGACCCCATCCGCCCCAAACACTAGGGCTGGATCGCCTGCCTTACCTGCCTTGCTTGGCTTATCACTGTTTCCGTCGCCCGTCACGTCAATTAAGGTCACCGTCACCCCGGAGATAACCGCATTGGTCACACTATCGAAGACGACGCCTGTGGGATTCACCCGCGCGGCGTCCAGGGGTACATCCAAAAACACCGCCCCCGTCGCAACAGACACCGCAAAGTCGAGACCGTAAGAACCCGATGCGTGAATGTCACGGCCCGCAGGCCACTCGGCAGGCAGAAGGCGGGAGGGGGGGGGGCTATATCGGGATCCGGCGGGCAGCGTGATGACCAAGCGATAGGTGCTCGACGACACCAGCGGGAACTGATAGGCCCCATCCGCACCGGTGATGACGGTGGACGGAGCAAGATCAATCGCATTCAACTGCAAGACCTTCGCGGGTCCGCCCGCATTGCCGCCGTTCCCTGAACCGTCCACGTCAATCAGGATCACTGTGACCCCCTTCACAGGCGCATTGGTGCGGCTGTCAAAAACAATCCCCGCCGGATCAATGAGGATGGTCGTATTCACCGTGATACTGCCGCCACAAACCGGGAGCGACGCCGTCAGGGAGTCATTTTTCTGAATTTCCAGGATCGTATTGTACAGATGCGCTTGCAATTCCAAAACGGTCTCCCCCGTGGTCAATCGGAAGATACCGGAATTAGCCTCTGTCTCCTTGGCAAGATAGGACTCCTCATCCCCTGTCAAGCTGGAGAGAATGATAATCGTCACCTGCTCAGCCAAATCAGGAGCCAGATTGCACGCCGCCGCTCCCGCCTCCACATAGAGGGGACTCCCCGCGTTGGTGCGATCCGTATCCTGACCGAAGTCCGCGTTCGTAAAGCGGATCGTGGCGGGTG
>CAZQIT010000143.1:0-12754 GCA_964592995.1 uncultured Nitrospirota bacterium
AGCACGCTTCACGCTTGGGTATTTTCGTCCGCATCGTAAACCACCATGTTGTTTCGGTGAATCACCTCGTCGGCCGGTTTATACCCCAGAATGGCCGTGATTTCAGACGACCGTCGGCCCGCGATTCGGATCATCTCGGATGCGCCATAGTTCGTCAGGCCGCAGGCAATGGCCCGGCCATCCGGCGCAAGACATCGCACGACATCTCCCACCTCAAACTTTCCCGTAACGGCGCAAATACCAGAAGAGAGGAGCGATTTCCCCCGGCCCAGGATGGCGGAAGCGGCACCCGCATCCAGAGAGAGTGTTCCTTTGATTTTTGAATGGACAATCCACCGCTTTCGCGCAACCCGGCGGGCGGGTTTTGGAAGAAATAGCGTCCCCACCGCATCCCCTGCCAGCGCACGCAGCATCAACTCCGGCGAGGCCCCATTCAGAATCAGGGTGCTGGCCCCATTTCCGGCCGCCTGACGGGCTGCCTGGACTTTGGAGGCCATCCCGCCCGTCCCGCCGAATGCGCCCGTCCCGCCGGCCATCTTCTCAATGGCCGCCGTCACGCCTTCCACCACCGGAATACGCCGGGCGTCCGACCGCTTCTTGGGATCCGACGTGTAAAGGCCGTCCACATCCGAAAGCAGAATCAAAAGCGAGGCATCCACCAGATGGGTCACCAGCGCGGCCAAACGGTCATTGTCACCCACCTTGATCTCGTCCACCACCACCGTGTCGTTTTCATTGATAATCGGCAGGATGCGATGCTCCATCAGGGTCATCAGCGTATTGCGGGCATTTATAAATCGTCTGCGGTCCGCCAGGTCTTCTCCTGTGAGCAGAATCTGCGCCACACGAATCTGATGCGGCGCAAAGCACTTTTCATACGCCCACATCAGGCGGCTCTGCCCAACAGCCGCTGCGGCCTGCTTCAAGGTAAGGGTGGGCCGCTGCTTTAAACCCAGCGTTTCCGTTCCGCACAACACCGCGCCGGAAGAGACCAGAAAGAGCAGGTGTCCCGCATGCCAGAGCGACGAAACAGCCTCAGCAATCTTGGCGACCCGTTCTTCGTGCAGACCCCGCGCACGGGAGGCAATGACATTGCTCCCGATTTTAATGACAATTCGCTTGTGCTGCTGGATGGATGAGGGGGACATCGGTAGGCGGTGAAAACTGCAGGAGGCGAGGCGTTGCCCTATCCCTTGAGCGCTTCACCGGCCGTGACAATTTCGAGGATTTCTTTGGTAATGGAGGCCTGACGTGCCTTGTTCTTCCGGAGGGTCAGGGCATTGACCATCTCTTTTGCATTGTCGGTGGCCATTTTCATGGCAATCATTCGGGCTGAATTCTCGGCCGTCACGGCGGAAATCAATAAGAGGTAGAGTTTGGAGGCAATATAGCGCGGGAGGAATTCGTTCCAGACCGTTTTCCGATCCGGCGAAAGAATCGTCTGCACCGGGCCGATTGCCGATGTTCCCCCTTCCAACGTCAGGCCCAGAACTTTGATCAAGGAAGGCGCAATCGACATGGCCGATCGGTAATGGGAATAGGCCAAGTGCAACGCATCAATCTCTGCGGAGAGATACGCCTGGGTGAGGGCCTGTGTGACTTTTGTAATTTTGGCGTAATCGGGCTTCCCCGCCACATCGGGAAACTCCCGAAAAATGGGCCACGACCGGGTCTTGAAATAATCCAGGCCCTTCCTCCCAATCAGGATCAGTTGAACCGTTTGTGCGCGGGGCGTTTGTAAAAATTCCTCCGCCTTTGCAATCACGTTGGCGTTATAGGCCCCGCACAGCCCACGATCGGAAGTAATCACCGCCAACCCAATCGTTTTAATGTCTCGCGTTTGGAAAAAAGGGTGGTCCGGCATTTCTCCGGTCTGCAGAAGATGCGACAGGATGTGTTCCATCTTCTGCGCATAGGGGGTGGCCTCCCGAAGAATGGCCTGCGATTTCTTGAGGCGGGAAGCGGCCACCATCTGCATGGTCTTGGTGATCTGGGCCGTCTTCTGGGTGCCCCGAATTCTTTTGCGAATCTCCCTGATTCCTTCAGCAGGCATGTTTTCCTATCAAAAGGGTCTCGCGTCGCCCCTGCGAGGGGTGCGACCCCCTCATCCGGCAGAGCCGGATGAGCCTCCCCCTCAACGCCGCTTACGCGGCTGTTAAAACCATATGGCGTTGGCAACAAGTGGCACGGGCGGTATCGTCCGTGGTTCCGTCACCGTGTGGCAGCAGCACTTCGTTGGGCCTTGAGGGAGTGGATGGCCTCATCCAGCTTGCGGGCAAGATCGTCGGTCAGCACCCTGTTCTTGTCGATGGCGCGGGCGGTCTCGGAGACCTCCATCAATTTGAGGAAATCGGCCTCAAGTCCCTTCACCTCCGCCGTCGGGACATCATCCAGGTGACCCGCCCCACCGACATAAATCGCCATGACCTGCTGGGAAAGGGAGTAGGGCTGATATTGGGCCTGCTTGAGCAATTCGACCATCTTTTCGCCCCGCTTGATCTGGGCCAGCGTGATCTTGTCCAGATCAGACCCGAACTGGGCAAATGCGGAAAGTTCGCGATATTGGGCCAGGTCCAGCCGAAGTCGCCCGGCCACCTTTTTCATCGCCTTGGTCTGGGCATTCCCCCCCACGCGGGAGACCGAAAGGCCCACATTGACGGCGGGGCGAATGCCCGCGTAAAAGAGGTCTGTCTCCAGATAAATCTGGCCGTCCGTAATGGAAATGACGTTGGTGGGAATATAGGCCGAGACATCTCCAGCCTGTGTTTCGATAATCGGAAGCGCCGTCAGTGAGCCTGCGCCCAAATCGTCATGCAGTTTTGCGGCACGCTCCAGAAGGCGGGAGTGCAGAAAGAAGACATCTCCCGGATAAGCCTCCCGCCCCGGAGGACGGCGCAGAAGAAGCGACAACTGCCGGTAGGCCTGCGCATGTTTGGAGAGGTCGTCATAAATAATCAGGGCATGTTTTCCCGTGTACATAAACGCTTCGCCAATGGCGCATCCTGCATACGGCGCGATATATTGCATTGAAGCCGGTTCGTTGGCCGTGGCAGAGACCACTGTTGTATACGCCATCGCCCCATGTTTTTCCAGGATTTTCACCACGGCGGAGACGGTGGACGCCTTCTGTCCCACGGCCACATAGATGCAAAAAAGATCGCCCCCCTTCTGATTGATGATGGTGTCAAGGGCGATGGCGGTCTTTCCGGTCTGACGATCCCCAATGATGAGTTCGCGTTGGCCCCGTCCGATGGGGATCATGCCGTCAATGGCCTTGATGCCGGTTTGCACCGGCTCATGCACCGGTTGGCGCTGAATGACGCTGGGCGCACCCCCTTCCAGCGGTCGATACTGGTCGGTCACAATCGGGCCTTTTCCGTCAATGGGGCGGCCCAGGGCATCCACAACACGCCCCACCATGGCACTCCCCACGGGCACCCGTGCAATTTTCCCCGTCCGTTTGACGACATCCCCCTCCTTGACCTTGTTGACGTCGCCAAACAGGATCGCGCCCACGTTGTCTTCTTCCAGGTTTAGCAACATCCCCACCACGCCATCCGGAAGAGAGACCAGCTCTCCGGCCATGGCGTCATCCAAACCATAAATGCGGGCAATGCCATCCCCTACCTGCAAGACACTGCCAACGCTTTCCATTTCGAGCGCCTGCTCGAAATGCTCGATTTCCGCCTGGAGAATACGAGTGACCTCTTCCGCCTTCAACGCCATTTATTGACCCCTTGATCTCTAAAATGATCTCTAAAATGATCTCTAAAACTGCCACACAAAAATAGACGCCAAAAAAGGCACCCGCCACGCAGGGGCGACACGAACCTTCTTTGGCGCTCCAAACCCATCCCGGTAGAAATCAGTCGGGTATCACGGTCATTCTCCGGGTGGTTCGACGACCACCCCACCGTGGGCCTGATGGTTGCCTCCATTCAGAGTTCCAGAGGCGTCCAGCACCGAATTCCCATTGACGTCCTGAATCATAATCCGAAAGGCGTCATTTTTACCCGGCTCACCAGCATCGGTCAGCGTCCACGTTGCGGTCGCTCCAGCGACGCCGTCGTAACTGCCAACCCCTTCCCCTGCATAGGTGTCAAACACGGTTAGCGGCGCCTGTGGATCAAGGAGCGGATCGTTGGTGCAGGTCGCATCGGCTATAGTTTCAAGATGAAACTTGCTGCCCTTTCCCCAATTCACCTGCAGGTTGTTCGGGCCCTCTGCCACATCGCAATGCAGCTTAAATCCATGGGTCACCTTGTCGCTTCCCGAGAGCTTCCCCCCACCCGTCACAAAGCCGCCCACAATTTCCTCGGATAACGCCGACATCGGCGCAACACCCAGCAGTGCAACCATTCCCCAGACCCATACCATTTTGCTTTTCGGATTCATCTTGCCCCCTCGGCTTGTGTGATGTGACTTACCCTGGAGGCCCTTGTCGGGTACGGCTCGCCGAACCTTTAGTCCCTCAAGAGAGAGGGGTTGCTTTTAATCGCTCGCCCAGGAGAGTCAATCGCGTCCGAATGCTGGCGTCCATCAGGAGGGTGCCGCTTAAGAAAACAAACCCGCCCAAAATCTTCGGGTCTTCCACACAGGAGAGTTCGATCGTTCTGTGGATTCGGGCTTCCAATCCGGATCGAAGCCACGCAAGCAGCGCAGGCTCCGGTGGATAGGCCACCGTCAGGCGGCCCTTAACAATGCCCTGTTTTGCATCGTACAGTACCGGATAGAGACGAAAAATATCATCCAAGTACCCGATGCGACCTTTCCGTCGAAGCAGATTCAGGAAGCGGCGCAACAGCGCACCCACGGGACCCTCGAAGATGCGCGCCACCCATGCCTCTTTTTGACTTTCCGGAATCCTGGGATTGCTTAAGAACCGACAGGGAATATTCATGGCCTGATATTGACGAATCTGCTCCAAAAGGGCATCCGCAGCACCCGTGGCGTCTGCGGCGTTTAACAGGGCTTCCGCGTAGCGCTGTGCGACCGCCCCACTTTTCATCGATCGGCCTTCGTAAGACCCCGATCACCATTGACCTCGTCGAGGTAGCCCAAGACCAACGATCTGTTCTTCTCCGGATTGATTTCTGCACGGATAACACGGGAGGCGCACGAAATGGCCAGCATCGCGACTTCATCTCGGAGCTGCACTCTGGCCTTGACCATTTCATGGTCGATATGCGCTTTCGCCTTTTGTAAAATCCCCTGGGCCTCTTTCCGGGCCTCATCGGAGATTTCTTTGGCCACTCGCTGACCCTCTGCGGCGGCTTGCGCAGCGGTCAGACGCGCCTGAAATTCGATCTCCCGAAGCTTTGTTTCGTAATCCCGCTTCGTCGCTTCTGCCGCAGCCTTGCCGGAGGCAATCGCCTCCATTTCCGTCAGGATTTTTTGGCGTCGCGCATCCAGCATTGCAAGGAGTGGCTGAAAGGCGAACTTCCGCATCAGCCACAACAGGATCAGAAATCCGAGGATCTGGGTGAGGATTTGCTGAATATCCGGCGTCACGACGTCTACCCGACCCGGCCTTGAAAGATGAAGACCGTCAGCAGGGCATAGATGGTCAACGCCTCAATAAAGGCTGCGCCGATGACCATCGCCAACTGAATCTGCGGTGCGGCTTCGGGCTGACGGCCCATTGCCTCCATCGCGGAAGCGACCGCCTTACCGAGCCCGAAGGCCGATCCGATGGCCGCCAGCGCGACGGCAATGGGGAGTGAAAAAGCAAGTGCAATGCCAGGTGTCATGAGGCTCCTTTCGTGGGTGAGTGATGCAGCCCGTTGTCGTGTGGCAGCATCAGAAAAATATAAATGGTCGACAACAGTGAAAAAACAACCGCCTGAATCACACTGGTCAGTATCACCAGCAGATAGAAGGGCAGTTGAAGTGGAAGTCCGACCGGACTGTGGAGAAAGCTCAGGGCGGCAATGCCCAGCATCAGCATTTGGCCGATGAGGACATCTTCTCCAAAAATATTGCCAAACAGCCGGACGGAGAGGCTAAGGGGTTTCGTCAATTCGCCCAGCGTGTGCAGGACGAAGTTAAATGGCACTGAGACGCAGGCGATCAATCCGCCGACAACCCCTTTGGGCCGGGGACTTCCGGCCAGATGATCCAGATACCCCAGGACACCCAGATTTCGGATGCCCACCGACTGCACATAGACAAAGACCGTGAGGGCCAGGGCAATGGTGGTGTTCACGTTGGAGGTGGGGGATTTCATGCCGGGGACAATGCCGATCAGGTTCATTACCACAATGTAGAGAAACAGCGTGCCCACAAATGGCGTATAAGTCCTGCCGGAAGGCCCGATGATGCCTGTGACGAAGTCATCCAGATATTCCACAACCGCTTCGACCAGGTTCTGGAGTTTTCCAGGGATCATTTGTGGGTTTCGCGTTGCTGCGCGGGCCACGCAGGCCAGGATCAAAATAACCAAGCCGGAAAAGACCGGCGCTTCAAAGTGATGGAGAAAATCCACCACGGGAGAGTCGTGAAACGCCTTGTGGAGCAAGGTGATAATATTGGGGGCCTCAAGGCTGACCTCCGCCGCTTCCTGCGCCAATCTCATCCCTCCCTAGAAAGTCCCCGCGCTAAACGAGCCCTGAGTGGGTTGCACGGAGCGTACCCTCGTAAGAGCTTGAAGCAGGATGACAACCAACGGCACCCCAAATCCGACAGCGAACCCTGCCGGAGAGACCGACAGGAAAGAGATGGCCCCAATGGCCAAAGCCGCCAGACCCAGACACTTGAGACTGGAAACCATCACCAGCCGCCGGATAGAGTCTCTCGAAGCGGACGGGATGACTAAAAGCCGTTCGGACAGCCGCCAAAGCCCCCACAGATTCAGGATGCTGATGGCACCCCCAATGAACCAGCCCCACACGAAGGGAAGGGGATCTGCGGGAATCAGGAAGACAAACCCCACAAGGGTTACAACCCACGACGCTTTGATGATCCGCTTCACCCGTTTGCCCCTGTTTCCGGCGCTACCCCTTGCCCACCCGTTTAATGAGGGCGGCCGTCTGACGCACACCCGACACCACGCCCAGAACCGTAAAAAAAGCCATCAACCACGGCGATGTCAAAAAAACCCGATCCAGAAAATCCCCAACCCAATATCCAACGGCGGGACTCACCGCCAGCACCGTTGGAATACTGGTCAACAATGCAACTTGCCTTAATCCCTCATATTTTTCGTATCGTTTCGGCTCAACACCTTTACTGTTCACAGCACCTTTCGCTGTACCATCAAGACCGTATCCTCAAAATTTCGCACACTATAGAACCGTTCCGGCTCCATTGTCAATCAAACAAGGACGCCAAGACGCCAGCGCGGAACCGGTGGAGAAGGCGCTACGCGTGGGTGTGCAGCATAACGCAGGAATCCCCTCTGAATTAAACGTCCAGGTTTTTGACTTCCATGGCGTGTTTCTCAATGAAGGCCCGCCGCGGTTCAACATCCTCCCCCATCAAAACAGAGAAGACCCGTTCCGCTTCCACCCTGTCCTCAAGGCGGACCTGAAGCAGGGTGCGAATATCGGGGTTCATTGTCGTTTCCCAAAGCTGGTCCGGATTCATCTCTCCCAGACCCTTATATCGCTGAATGGATATCCCTTTTTTGGCCCGCGCCAAAAAGTGCGCCACCAACTCGGCCGATGTTTGATATTCCCGGACACCGTCCGCATCCCGGATTTGAAAGGGAGGCGCTCCCAATCCGATACCCATCGGTGAGAGGTTTCTCATCTCCCGAAACTCCGGCGATCCAATCATCTCCGAGCCGACTTGAACCGTCTGCGAAACCCCATTTCGCGTCACGACGCAGACCATCCGAAAACCCTCTTCATCCTGCTGTACCGAAGCTGTCATCTCTTCGTCATGGGAATGGGACTGCCAATAGGTTCGCACATGCGAAAGTAACGCCAAAGAACGCTGCGCGTCTTGAAACATCGTCCGATCCCAGTCGTTCATCGCCATGATGGCGCGAAGTACGGTCGGATCGCCCCCCTTTCGGACAAAATGGGCCAGAAGCGCTTCATGGGTAATCAGTTTTTTAATGAGGGCCTTGACCCGCACGCCAGAGATCCATCCGCTTTCCGGATAAAGCTGGACTTCATCCTGGGCCACGCCGATGAGATATTCCCGCAGTGCCGTTTCGTCCTTCAGATATTGCTCCGATTTTCCGCGCTTGATCTTAAACAGGGGTGGCTGCGCAATGTAGATATATCCCTTTTCAATCAACTGCGGCATCTGGCGATAGAAAAACGTTAGCAGCAGTGTCCGGATATGCGAGCCATCCACATCGGCGTCGGTCATGATAATGACGCGGTGATAGCGCACCCGTGCAATATCAAAGTCGTCCGCACCGATACCACATCCCAGCGCGGTGATGAGCACGCGGATTTCTTCTGATGAGATCATTTTGTCGAACCGGGCACGCTCCACATTTAAAATTTTACCCTTAAGCGGGAGAATCGCCTGAAACCTTCGGTCTCGCCCCTGTTTGGCCGAACCACCTGCAGAATCGCCCTCCACGAGATAGATTTCGCTGTGCGCCGGGTCTTTTTCGGAACAATCAGCCAATTTTCCGGGGAGCGCGCCGCCGTCCAACACATTTTTTCGGCGAATCATATCTTTGGCCTTCCGCGCCGCCTCCCGTGCCCGTGAGGCGTTTTGTGCCTTCTCAACAATCTTTTTGGCCACTAATGGATTTTCTTCAAAATATTCCGAAAGGGCCTCGTTGACCGCCGCCTCAACAATTCCCTTGACCTCTGAATTCCCCAGTTTCGTCTTGGTCTGTCCTTCAAACTGAGGATTGGGTATCTTGATGGAGACCACCGTGGTGAGACCTTCTCGTACATCTTCGCCCGTCACGGAGTCGCCATTTTTGAGAATCCCGTTGGCCTGACCATAGCTATTGACCGTTCGTGTCAGGGCCGACTTAAACCCAATGAGGTGCGTCCCCCCCTCTTTGGTGTTGATGTTATTGGCAAACGAAAAAAGATTTTCGGAGTAGCTGTCGTTATATTGGACTGCAAGTTCCAGGAGGGTCGTCCCTTTTTCCCGTTCAACATAAATCGGTTTGTGCAGAGGACGTTTGTTTTCATTGAGCATCTCGACAAATGAGACGATCCCCCCTTTATAACAAAAGGTCTGTTGCGTCTCGTTGCGCTCGTCCTCGAAAAAAATCTGAAGTCCTTTATTTAAAAAGGCCAGCTCCCGCAGCCGCTGGGCAATAATGTCCTGTGAGAACTCCGTTTGCTCAAAGATTGTCGCATCGGGTTTGAATTCAACGCGGGTACCCCGCTTTTTTGTTTTTCCAGAGACCGAAAGCGGCCCCTGCGGTATACCCCGTTCATAGCGTTGTTGATAGACCAGACCCTCTTGCTTGATTTCAAGTTCCAGCCATTCCGAAAGGGCATTGACGACCGACACCCCAACGCCGTGCAGCCCTCCCGAAACCTTATAGGTCTCGTTATCAAATTTGCTGCCCGCGTGAAGATAGGTAAGGGCGACTTCCGCTGCCGATATCTTCTTCTCTGGGTGTAACTGCGTTGGAATTCCCCGACCATTGTCGGTCACAGAGATCAAGTTGTTGATATGAATGACCACGTGAATTTCAGTGCAGAAACCGGCCATCGCCTCGTCTACCGCGTTATCAACCACTTCGTAGACCAGATGATGAAGGCCCTCAATGCCCGTATTCCCAATGTACATCGCTGGACGAACCCGTACCGCTTCAAGGCCCTCCAGAATCTTTATTTTCCCAGCGTCGTATTGTTCTGCGTTCATAGGCTCCTTAATCCAGACTTCGCATCGGCATGATGACGGTCAGAAAACCATTTTCCTTTTCTCGAATCAGAAACGGAGAGCTTTCATCCTTGAATTCCAGCACCGCCTCTTTTCCTTCCAGCGCACCCAGGGCGTCAATGAGGTAATGGGCGTTAAATCCCGTTGTAAAACCATCACCCGAACTTCGTGCGGACACTTCTTCTCTGGCTTCACCAATTTCAGGATGGTTTGAACTTAAGCAAATCTGTTCTCCATCCAGTTGAAATTTAATGGCTCCTGTTTTTTCACGGGCAAAAAGAGAGACCCTTCTTAACCCCCCCTCCAACTCTTCTTTGATCGACGAAATCTGACCCGTGTTCCCTTCTGGAATCACCTTTTCGTAGGGTGGGTATACACCCTCCAGCAAGCGAGAGGTTAAGACCGTGCTCCCGCATCGAAAGACCACCTGATTATCTCCAACTGACAATATCGGTCTTTCTCTGTCCCCGATCGGGGATGATTCAGGGGATGGGGTATATTCTTCCATAATCTTTTTCATTTCCAATACCGTTTTTCTGGGCAGAATAACCTGTTTTGATGCCTGTTCCCAGGGCACATTCGGCAACAGACCCTCTGCAATGGCCAGTCGATGTCCATCGGTTGCAACAAGACGTATTTCAGTCTTGCCGTCGTTATTTTTATTAAATCGCATCAGGATTCCATTTAAGATATGTCGCACATCCTGTTCTCCACATGCAAAGATCGTCTTTCGAATCAGACTCGATAAGAGAGGAGGATCGATGGGAATATTGATCTCTGTCTGGAGGGTGGTTTGTAGCGGAAATTCTTCTGGAGGAAGTCCTGCGATCCTGAATCGACTTTTCCCACACCGCACCTCTACCCAGTAGTTTTCTTCGGCACCGATCCAGACCATCTCCCCTGAAAACTCACGGATCATTTCATAAAATCGTTTGGCCTGCACCGTGACCCGACCCGGCTGGATGACCTCTGCCACACAGCTATTTTGCATACTGATTTCCAGGTCAGTCGCAAAGAGCGTCATTCTCCCACCCGATTCCGTATCGGCGGAAAGTAAAATATGAGAAAGCACGGGCATCGTGTTTCTGCGCTCCACAACCCCCTGGATGCGCTGTATGCCGGAAAGAATATCACTCCTTTTAAGTTTTACGTTCATGAATTCTCCTTTAGCTCCAAAATTAAACTTTCGATCAGTGTTTTGAGACCGAGGTTATGTTCTTTTTCTTTTTCGATCTGTTTGCACGCATGGATGACCGTGCTGTGATCTTTGCCACCAAAAAGCAGCCCGATTTCAGGGAAAGAAAGAGGGGTGAGTTGACGGGTCATGTACATACCAATATGCCTCGGCTGAACCAAGTTTTGGGTCCTCTTTTTTGACTTCATATCGGTAATACTAACCTGAAATCTTTCTGCAACTTTCTTTTGAATATCATTAATGGTGATATTTCGCTCTGTATTTCGGATGGCGTCGTGTAGAACACGCTTTGCCATCTCTATGGTCATCTCCTGTCCTGTTAAGGAACTGAATGCGCCCAACCGGATTAAAGAACCCTCTAATTCCCTGATATTTGTATTAATATAAGTCGCGATAAATAAAGCGACCTCTTCCGAAAGTGCGATCCCTTCTCGGTCTGCTCTTCCATATAAAATTGCAATTCGGGTTTCTAGGTCAGGTGGCTGAATATCTGCAATTAATCCCATTTCAAATCGTGATCGAAGACGATCTTCAATATCAGTGATGTCTTTTGTAGAACGATCGCTGGTGATGACCACCTGTTTTTTAGACTCTTGTAGTGTATTAAAAGTATGAAAAAATTCCTCCTGTGTCCTCTCTTTCCCCGATAAAAACTGGATATCGTCGATCAAAAGAAGATCAACTCCCCTGTATCGTGCTCGAAGATCAACCATTTTGTCATAGCGAATTGAATGAATAACATCGTTCGTAAAATGCTCTGCAGAAAGGTATGAAACGCGGGAGAGGGGTTTAATTGAAAGGATAAAATTACCAATCGCACCCAGTAGGTGTGTTTTACCCAGACCTACACCTGCATAAATAAAGAGTGGATTAAAGGAAAGACCGGGCTGCTCTGCGACTTTTCTGGATGCGGCATGTGCAAATTGATTACTGGAACCTACAACAAAGCTCTCGAAGGTATACCGTCCGTCAACATTAGTCTTTTTCTTTTCTATTTCAACAGCACCCATGATGCGCTTCTTCTCTTCCTGGACAATATTTTCCTGAATGGAAAATGAAATACGAACAACGGGTTCCGATAACTGTTTTTCAAAGGCAGTTCGGATGAGATCATAATAATGATCTTTGATCCACTCCCCAAAAAAACGATTCGGGACAGAAATACAAACATCTCCCCCTTGTATAGCTACCAAGGCACTCGGCTTCAACCACATATCAAACCCATCAACTCCGATATGAGGCTTCAAGCTTTCAAGGACATGGCCCCAAATAATATTGATCTGCATTTTTATTTTAACTTTTAAACAGTTTTATTCACAGGAGTTTACTTAAAAAATTAACATATTTTCAATAAGTTATAATTTAAATATGGATTTATGTCGGATCGTTATTCACATCCCTACCTCATCTCATATAAACATTATAAGTTTAATTCCGTAAAGTATACCGAGTGCTCCAAAACAAATCAATCTGTGAACACTTTAATACCTTCATCCTTTTAATTTTAAAAAGTTATTACAAATTATTCACAAAAGTCTGTGTATTACGACTATTTAAGTAAATTTTAAAAAAAAAGTAAGATTAAAAGATTAAGTAAGATTTTACAGTGATCTTAATGAAAGCAAAAATGATGCACTCGTAAAAAGTCCGAAAATGACTTATTCTTGAAAATAACACTTAATTATTTCAATGGTTTACAAAGTCACTTTCGATGTTTTTTGACTTTTTACGAGTGCATCAAGTGTG